>NZ_DATBUP010000048.1:0-12702 GCF_036515995.1 Pedomonas sp.
ACTCCCGACATGCTATGGTCCCCTGCCGGGTTTCCCCGGTTGCAGCTGTTACCAGCCAAGGTAAGTCGGGTGGGCATTGGAACTCCAGCAATCCAAGTAATCTATTGATTACACTCAGTGAAACACGCCGACACGGCGCACAAGAAACAGAAACACATCGCGGTCGCTGGCATACAGCGTCGTCGTGTCCTTGGTGACATCGACATAAGGGTTGTGGGTCATGGTCGACCAGTCGAGCACGCCCGGCACCTTCCACCGGGTGTCCCCTATCCCGTTGCCCGCAATTCTCATGACCGCCCCGACCAGCTCATGATCCCAGATGCGGCCATATTCGGGTCCGGTCACGGCCCTGAGTTCCAGGCGGTCGTCTTCCGTTGCCAAAAGCTTGATTGCCTCGCTTCGTCTGCTCAGCAAACCATGCTGGAGATTGATGCCGGCCAATACGCTCGGCAGCGAGCGCAGGTAAGAGGCCGGTGCGCCAACCAGGCTGCACAACTGCCCGAATGACCAGTGCGTCGGCGCGATTGGCTTGTCCTGATGGGGAGCGACAAGCCAGAGGCCTGATCCCTCCTCCTGCCGCGCCTCCACATGGAGCTTTTCAGTCGGAACAATATGGGTCGAGGCACGCTCCGCCCGGCTTTTGACCGCATGGTACAGCTCAGGAAGGCTGAGGTAGCGCTCGTCATCCGGGCGGTTGAACCACTCGCTCGAGACGCGGCCAATGCAGCTGCCGCGGGAGATGTCGACACGGTACGCGCCACTGACTGGCGGGGAAGAGAGAAGACGTGTTTGCATGGCTCGTCCTTTCGAGGTTTAGAAAGGAAAGAGGCATCCCTTTTCTGATACCCCTTTCACCTTCCCCCTCCCCTCTTCCTCTTCTTGCAGGAAAGCGGCCGAGGCATGCGCATCCTGGACCATCGCCGCAGCTGCACGGGCGAGTTCAGTTTTATCTATTAGGCGTTAGCAGACCCTGACGGCAGGCAAAGGGCAGGTTCCGTCAAAGGTCGCGGAGATCAGGCTGACCGGCCGCATACAGGAGCACGGCAAGCCAAGCGATTGCCCGAAGGCTGCTAAAGCTGGCGTCAGCTCCGCGCCCAGATCTGATAACGCTGAGACGTAACTCTGTTCCAGAAACCCGACGAACAGACCTAGACGTCACATCCAGACAGCCTTGCTCTGAGCCACCCGATCAGCAACGCGATGCCAGCCGTGAGCCTCCTGGAGTTGATCGCCCCAGCAGCGGATATTCTCCAGGATACCAAATTTCATTTCGGTATAGTACAGGATAGGCTAGCACCGTGCTCCCGGCGGGACTCTCTGGTTGCCAGAAGATGTCGTAACCGTTTGCACAGGCCCAGCCACAGAAGGGACAGTCTTACCCCGGAGCGTTGCGGCTTTACCGTTGACCAGGGAAGCGAAGATGCGCTGGCAGAACACAGGCTGTTGATCACTACGGCATTTTCGCCGGACTCCAGCCCGCGGCCCGCGCCGCGCGCTCCTGCTCACCATCCAGCGCTTCACCGGCGATGAGACCGTCGATCAACTCCGCGCTACCAAGGCTCGTCGCCAAACGATAGTCACCGGTTTGAATGCGCTCGCGATGCAGCAGGCCTGTCAGCTGCCATTGCTTCCCCTCCCGACAGGCGACACCCTCGGCCGTCTCGACCGCAAAGCTCCGGCAGATCGCGCCATCAGTCTTTCTGAAGGTCAATCCGATCCGGACAGGATCGCTGGCGCTTTGAGTGCTGGCGAGTTGCGTGTCCAGCGCATCTTCCAGCCAGCTTGATGCCACCAGTTGTCCGTCACGTTCCTTAACCGGTCCCGTGCCACCGCCGTTAAAGACGGCACCGCCGATAAGACCAGCAACCAGGGTCGCTGCCATTGCGGCCCAGTGAGACATGCCCCACGAAGACTGCCGGCGATCCCGGCGGGACCGCTCCTCTGCCAGGGACACGACAGGGGCGTCCGATACGCCAGTCATCGAAAGCGCCCGTGGAACCGGTGCGTCCAGAACCGTCGAGAATGCCCTCTGCAGTTCCCCCGCCAAGGCCCGGTGTTCGGCGACCATCTTTTGCAAGGCCGGGTCTGCGGCGATCTCCGCCTCGATCCGGGCACGCTCCTCACCTTCGAGTTCGCCGTCAATGTACGCGAATAGTGTTTCTTCGTTGGTCATTGGATTATCCCTCCTTGACCATGGCAAGCAGCGCGGTGCGCCCCCGGACCAGACGGCTGGAGACAGTGCCGATCGGCAGATCCAACAGTTCGGCGGTTTCGCGGTACCCAAGGCCCTCGATGAGCACGAGAGCAACGACCTCGCGCTGCTCGGGCGGCAGTTGCTCCATGGCACGCATCAATCGCTTCAGATCAAGGCTGGCTTCCATCTGCGCTGTCGGATCATGCCCGACATGCTCATATGCCTCTGCCGGTGCCATGATCTTATCGCTGCGCGCGCGTGATCGGGCAGTGTCGATCCAGCAGTTGCGCATGATACGGTACAGCCATGCGTCGAGCCGGGTGCCCTCCTGCCATTGCGCTCTGGCGCGAAGCGCACGCTCGATTGTGGTTTGGGTCAGGTCGTCGGCATCGATGCGGTTGGCCGTAAGGCCATGCGCGAAACGCCGCAATCGCGGCAGCATCGTCTCCAGTCCCTTCTCAAATGCGCTCAAATGAGTTTCCTGTGTTCATGCGGATGAAACGACTTAACCTGTACGTTTTATCCCGCAAGTTCAAATAAAGAAGGATTTGTCGTGGCTCGCTCCTACCGTCGGATAACACTCCTGTTCAGTGCGCTCACCATGGGTGCTGGCGACGGCCATGCTCAATTGCTTCCGCCGCTTGGGGGCGTGCCGGACCAGGTCCTGGGGGGCGTCCTTGGCGCTCCTGCAAACACACCTGTTGTCGTCCCTGTGATCGACCGCCTCAACACTGTTGGCGGTTCCGTGACGGAGAATACAGCAAGCCTGCTCGAACTGCGCCGCGCGCGCCTGCGCGCGCTGATCCGTGACAACCGCCGCGTTCTTGAGAGCGATCGCGACGGCAATCCCGTGCGCAAAGGCGAGATCATCGCCCTCGACCCATCGGCCGATACAATGGCGCGGGCGCGCGCCGCCGGATTCCGGCTACTGCGCCACGAGCGGATTGAAAGTCTGAATTTGCACGTTGTCACCTTTGGTCCGCCCGACGGCGAAGACACTCGTGATGGCCTGGCGCAGCTTAGACGGATCGCGCCGGAAGGCGTGTTTGATTTCCATCATGTTTTCGAACCGGCAGGGGGCGCGCTGATGTCGCAGAACGGCGCTGCTGCCGTGGGTTCGGCGTCGTCAGGGCGGCCGGCCATCGGCATGATCGACGGCGGGGTCTCCAATCATCCGTCGCTGCGCGATGCGGCTATCGAGCAGCGCGGCTTTGCCGCAAAAGGTGCACAGCCGAGCGGCCACGGCACCGCTGTAGCGTCTCTGATGGTGGGATCCGACGGACGCTTCCAGGGCGCGGCTCGTGGGGTCTCCCTGCTGGTCGCTGACGTCTATGGCGGCGATCCGGCAGAAGGATCGGCGGCGGCCATCGCGCATGCGATCGGCTGGCTGACTTCGCGCGGCGTTCGTGTCATCAACATGAGCCTCGTGGGACCAGCCAACCCGCTGTTGGAACGCGCGATTGCCGCGGCACGCAGGAGCGGCGTTCTCATCGTGGCCGCCGTCGGCAACGACGGTCCGGCGGCTCCTCCATCATACCCCGCGTCTTACTCCGGCGTCGTTGCCGTGACCGGAGTTGACGCACGCAACCGCGCGCTCCCCGAGGCCGGGAAGGCGCTGCATCTTGATTTTGCTGCACCCGGCGCCGACATGGCCGCTGCCCTTCCTGGCAGTGGCTATGCAACGGTCCGCGGCACATCCTTCGCTGCGCCGTTCGTGACTTCACGGCTTGTGATGACGGGCGACGCAGCTTCCCCGATCGAGGCGCTCTCACGAGAAGTGACGAAGGGCCGGGGCAAGATTGGCAGGGGAATTGTCTGCGGCTCCTGCCGAATTTCGCCCCGCGATGTCGGTGCCAGGCGATAGCCCGGCCGCGGCAATGCTCGCTCAAAAAAAAATTAGCTGCCGGGATGAAAGCGGAGGGAGGCGTCGTTTAAATTCTCGAAGGAAGCGCCGGAGACTTCCCATTTCAAGGAGACTGAAATGAAAAAGCTGATTATTGCAAACACTCTGATCCTTTCCGTCTTTACAGCGGCTACGCCGGCCCATGCCCAGCTGCTGGGTGGCGGACTTGGCGGTTCGCTGGGCGGCGCCGTCAATGGCGCGCTGGGAGGCGCCGGATCTCTTGGCGGCACCTTCAATTCCGTCGGGTCTGCGACCCAGAGCATCACCGGATCGGTGAACGGCTCGGGCAGCGCTCATGCCGGTAAGTCTGTCAATGCGAAATCCGGCTCGGCCAATGCGGATGCAGGCCTTGCCGGCACGCTCACCGGCGCTGTCGGCAGTGCTACCTCCGCCGATGTTTTGGGCAAGTCCGTTGGCGGCAGCGCCTCCGCCTCCGGCAGTCAGTCAGCCAGCAAAAGCATGAACGTCGGTGCGCAGGGCATCGGAACCGATGCCGTCAGCGCTCTGGCGGGGCAGGCATCAGGTGCGGCCACTGGCAGCGCCAGCGGCGCGGCAACGACTGCCGGCCGGGCCGCCAGCGGAGCGCAGGGGTCGGGCCAGGGCGCTGTGTCGGGCATGGGGTCTTCTCTGGCCGGCAATTCGGCACCCGCTGTGCCTGCGCCGTCGCTCAGCGGCGGTACCTCCGTCACCGCCTCGGGTTCGGCAGAGGGACGCGGGACGCCCGGGACGGAAAATTCTCAATAACTTTGGATCGCGTTCCTTCCTTATATGGAAGGAACGCGGCCCCGTCGTCCTTCCTCTTACAGATCGCGTAAATGCTCAGAGACATCCCACGGCTGATCATGCGCCGCCACGAGCGATCTGACCTGCTCGTCGCACAGGGGATTCTGCCGATGGGTCTGCGAGCTGAAGATCCTGGCGGGTGTTCTGGCAGGCAAAAAGCGTGTGGTCGGTTGCATCAGCGCCCAGCATCGGGCGGCACTCGGGGAGACGGCGAATATCTGATGACGACCCGGGGGCTGCCGCACTGATGGGAATTAAGCAGCGGCAGCATCCCTTGAAGCGCGAAGTTCTGATGGAGCCGCAGTAACCGCTATGCCTGTCATAGCTGCACTGATGCCAACAACGCGCCCAAAGCCGACCGCGCAATGCTTATCTAACGTCGTCCGAAAGCGGACGAAAAGTGACTGGTTGCGTTGTGTTATGGAGTTTTTGATTCTGGCGTGCTCTGGTGGCGGGGGCGGCGAGGCCACTGTGGTTGCGCAGTCCGGCGACCAGCACGAAAGGTCGCAGAGGCGGCGACGCTGCCCAAATAATCGGGCAGGGCCTTGGCATAGAACCCGCACACGCTCATGTCCGTGCTCGGGCCAGCCGGCGATTTTAGCAGCAATTGGCTCCGCTTGTCGGCTGCCGACCGCTAGGCGCATCCGCTCTAACTGGCCTAGGGGCCAAAATAGACGGGCAGCTACCTGCCGCGATACCGCTAGCATGCTGCGAGCTAGACGGTGATGCCGCTCATACGATAGTGCAGCACCGGGCTATCAACGCGTGGCGGTATTGATGATTGCACTGCGCCCAGGTCGGCGGGGACGCTTGAGCGAAGCAGTCAACAAATGCTGCCGCTTCCCGCCGTTCGGCACGACGAGAGCGGGCGATGATAGAAATCCCTAAGCTTTATGAGCAGCGGCTGATCAGGCGTGACAACGTCGCTGGGGAGCGTACTGATCCTCCCGGCGGGCATCCCCACATGCTCCATCACCTTGACGTCCATCATCGACAGTTTTGGGGTCAGGTCGTAGATCTGATAGCCGCGCTGCTGCACCATCAGTTCCATATGCGGGTTGTATGGCCTTACCGCTTCTTTACCGGTCCAGCCGGTATTGGAATCTCCGCTAAAGGAGATGGAGGATGACATAAATTCCACGGCCAGAGCCGGGTCTTCCGGCTCCACTTCATTGACCGGCACGTGTGCGACGCTGTGGTGACAGGAATTGCCGGTACCGATCACCACGTTCGTTAGCTTGCGATCCACGATCGCCTGCTTAGCCGCTGCCTGCGCTGGCGAGCTGAACTGCTGTGTTTGGGCAGAGCCTGGTGCGCTCACTGCCGCAGCAGTAGCAACAGCAGCGAAGGATATGCCGCAATGTTTGGAAATAGATCTCATCTTAAGAGGCCCCTGCTACGCTGAGCTTCCCCTCAAGACGACGAGAAACAATTTTTCCATTATACCAAATTATATTATTTTTTATAGATTATTATTTCAATTTTATTACGTACTTTGGTAAACATTTATCTCATAATGGTCCAAATCCCATACGAAGAGCACGGCGTGCTCCCTATTTAACTGTAGATGAGGGCGCATTCTGCCAACCGCACCAAACATGGCCCTTGGCAAAGAGGGCAAATGCGGGCTGTTGGGATTGCCTCTCAGGGGAAGAAGCGAGTCCGGATCAGGCGCAGCATATCAGGAAAATCCGTGCCGACATGCCGGATACCAATGCTGAAGAGCCTTTCGTAAACCAGCGGATCCTCGATGTTCCAAGGTTGCACCTGCACGATAATGCCTTTAGCGGAAAGCTCATCCTGCACGTCCAGCATGAAACGATCGCTCATATTGAATGCGTCGGTTCCGGCCACGGGCCGGTAGTGCATATGCACGATGTAGACCCCGGCAAAATCCGTGGCGCGCAGGCTGTTCAGGATTGCGTTGATTTCCTCTTGGCTGCCCCCCATCCAGATCATCGTTTGCGAGCCTGGCACCCGCCGACGCCACTCCTGAATCAGGTCGTAATGCTGGGTGGTGAAGATCACCTGCCGATCCACGCCGTGGCGCTTCACCATGCCGGACAAGACATCCAGATCGATCTTTTTGTAGTCAAGGTAGAGGAACTTGCGCGGATCCTGCGCCATCACGGCGAAGACTTCGTCGAGTGTGGGGATGCGCTGGCCGGGATAACCTCGAAAGGCGCCCACGTCCAATGTCTTGAGTTCGGCGAGCGTCAGTTCTTCCACCGGCTTCGCGCGGATATGGTCGGGCGCGCCAGGAGCGGTACGCGTGACCGTGGAGTCGTGAATAACCACGATGACGCCATCCTTCGAGGTGCGCACATCGGCTTCCGGCACCATGTTGCGCGCCCAGGTATATTCAAACGCCTCGATCGTGTTTTCCGGCTGGTGCATACCGCCGCCGCGATGGATCGGAATCGAAAGGACCCCGTGTTCGGCGTACATCCCGGTAAGGGCGTTGCGCAGCGCCCGTTCATCGGACGAGACCGGAGACCCTGCAGACCGCGCTTTCGCGAAACGCGGCAGGCCGGAGGAGAGTGCGAGGCCGCCCACGGCCTTGATCAGTCTGCGACGTTCCAACATCATATCTGAACCACTTTTCTGAATAGAGGGGCAGGCGCGCGTGCTTGCGAAGCCGTCAGGCCCGATGAAGCATCGGCGCATCGGGCGTCACGACGAAGGATGCGAGCGTGCTGATCTTGCCGCCCGGAGCTTCAACCTGATCCATCACCTTGACGTCCGTCTCCCAGCGCTCCGGCGTAATGTTGAAAAGCAGATAGCCTCTCCTGTCGGTATAGAGGTCGAAGTGCGGGTTGTTTCTCATCATGTGGCCAAGGCCCGCCTCGCCCTTGCCGTTCCCTTCAGATGAGATGGACGCCGCCTGGAATTCCACCGCGACCTTTCGGCCATCCAGATCCTCATCGCTCTCCGGCACCGAGCCTACGAGGTGGCGATGATGATCGCCGGTCGCGATGATCACGTTCGATAGATCATGCCTGCGAATGGAATCGATCAGTCGCTGCCGGGCGGGGCGGTAACCATCCCACAGGTCGGTGGCGAATTGCGCCTGCCCCGCATCCGGCTCGCGAAAATCAACCGGCATCACGATGATCTGCTGCGCAAGCAGGTTCCATGTCGCCTCAGCGTCCCCTAACCCTCTGTCGAGCCAGCTCTCCTGCGCGTCGCCCAGCACGGTCGGAGCCATATGCGCCTCGGGCGGGCAGGGATTCTTCCGGAAGTTGTCGCCACACGGCTGATCGGCCCGGTAGGATCGGGTGTCCAGCACATGCATGCGCATCAGACGTCCGTACTCGAGCCGGCGGAAGGCGGTGAGGCCGCCGGTCGTCGGAAACTGCGCCTTGCGCACGGGCATATGCTCGTACCAGGCCTGCAGGGCCGCATAACGCCGCAGCGCGAAGATCTCCGGGCTCGTGCCGTCCTGATCGAAGTCGCTGGCCCAGTTGTTGTCGATTTCATGGTCGTCGAACGACGCCGCGAAGGCGCAGGCCGCGTGAGCCGCCTGAAGGTTCGGGTCGCTCTTGTACTGGGCGTAGCGCCGCCGATAGTCATCGATGCTGTAAATTTCGTTGCCGACGTGCTGTCGCACGATGGCCCCTCTGTTCGGCCGCGGCCCGAGCGGTGTTGGTCCTCCCTCGTAGATGTAGTCGCCATAGTGGAAAATGAGGTCGAGATCCGGCTCCGCGGCCAGATGCCGCCAGGCGTCGTAGTATCCCATCTCATAATGTTGGCATCCGCCAACGCCGATGCGCAGCCGCTGAACCACGGCATCGCGTGCGGGCGCCGTGCGCGCAATGCCCACCGGGCTTACGTCCGACCCTGCGACCGCAAAGCGATACCAGTAGTGTCGGTGCGGCCGCAGCCCATCGACCTCCACATGGACCGAATGCGCGAGTTCCGGCAGGGCCTGAGCCTCGCCCTTGCGAACGACGCGCGAAAAGCCTTCATCCTCCGCAACTTCCCATTGGACCGGCACGCGCGCGGCGGGCATCCCTCCATGTTCGTCGAGAGGCCGGGGCGCAAGCCGGGTCCAGATCACGAAGCCGTCAGGCCAGGGGTCTCCTGCCGCCACGCCAAGGGTAAACGGGTTGGCGCCAAGCGGCGCGGCAAAGAGCGGAGACCGGGAAAACCCGGCAAACAGGGCCAGGCTTCCGGCGGTTTTGAGGAGCCGGCGACGATCCAGTTTCAACATATCTTCCCTTCCAAGCAGGCGGCCGTCAGGCAGGCAAACGTGCGTCTCGCGCCCCGGGGAGGCATGAGCAAGAGCGGCGGTGTCGAAGGCCGCCGGCGCCTTTTCCTTTAAAAAAAGTGCCGGCAGTCTTCGAAGCGGATCAGAACTTGAAGGTGTAGGACAGGCTGTAGGAGCGCCCCACCAGGTCATAGACCGAGCTTGCCGCGTAGATCCCCGGCTCGCCGAAGGCCATGTAGGGAGGCATCTTGTCGGTGAGATTGTTGATGGCGAAGTTCAAGACGTGATTGCCGAAGGCATACCGCGCGGACAGGTCGAAATAGGTGCGCGAAGGCACGCTGTTGTCGTCGTACTGCTCTTCTGTGCCCATGTTGTCGCCCTTCCCGCCATCCTGGTAACGGGTGCTGAGCGCAAGACCGAACGGCCCGATGTCATAGCTCGTCGTCAGGTTGAAGCGGAACTTCGGATAATTGTACTGGCCGTCGTAGAAAATGTCGCCTTCCGGAGCGCCCGGCGTCGTCTCGAACCTGTGCTCGATCAGGTAGGTCCCCGCGAACTTCAGGCCGACCCGGCCGGGGCCGACCATCGCCGAATAGTTCATGCCGATGTCAATGCCCCTGGCCTGCATGCGCGAGATGTTGCCCTGCTGGGCGTTCACATAAAGCGGGGCCCCCGCCGGCAGCAGCACGCCTTGCTGTTCCGTCGGGACATCGGGCGTCTGGTTTCGCGCCTGCGCCCTGCAATACTGGTTGTCGATGGTCGGCAGGTCGACGCACAGGTTCAGGATCTGGGTGTAGCTCAGCTGGTAGACGTAGTCGCTGATCTTGATGTCCCAATAATCGACGGTCATGTCGAAGCCGGGAAGGAAAGCGGGTTGCCAGACGAAGCCGGCGGTCAAGCTGTTTGAGGTTTCCGGCTTCAGGTCCGGATTACCGCCGGTGGTGATATGCGGACCGGTCTTGATATCCGGCAACGGGGCCACAACGCCCAGCGCACGGCAATTGGCCTCGCGCGTCGGGGTCTTGCTGATGTCGCCCGCTTCGCACGGGTCGGAGATCGAGCCGGTGGTGGTGCTGGTGACCATGGGCTCGTACAACTCGCCGAAGTTGGGCGTGCGCACGCTGCGCGACCTTACCCCCCGAAGGGTGAAGCCCTGGAACGGCTCCCAGATCAAGCCCGCCTTCCAGGCGTGCGTGCCGCCGACTGTGCTGTAATCGGAATAACGATAGGCCAACTCGAGGTCGAGGCGGCGCGCAAGGGTTACATCCGCGAAGATCGGAGCAACCACTTCGGCGAAGGCCTCCTTGACGTCGGATTTGACATCCAGCTCCGAGCGCCTGCTCGGGCCGCCGCCGTAAACCAGCTCTCCCGACAGGGCCAGGGGGTCATCCCTGTTCTTCAGGGTATCCTTGCGGTATTCCGCACCCAGCGCGAACTTCATGTCGCCCGCCGGGAGCGGGAACAGGGAGCCGTTGATCTCCGCACCGGCCGATTGCTGCGTGACGGTGCGGTATTCGTCGCGGTCTCCCAGCACGTAATCCATCAGTTCCTGGCTTGGTTTTTCCATGCTGAAGATGTTCAGCGGCACGCAGCCCGCGGCCCGCGCGGCCTCGTCGCGGCATACCGGCAAACCGTTCGGCCCCGTGATCACGTCGCGCGCGGCAAGCCAGCGAGACTTGATCGGCACGTTGCCTTCGACGGCGTGGTCCTTGAACCTGCCGTACTGGTAGAAAGCGCTCCAGTTCAGGGAATCGCTCAGGCGTCCTGTAACCTCAGTGCCGGCGGTGATGGTCTGGCGGTTGTGCCGTATGTCGCGAACCGGGAAGTTGCCGTATGTGCGATCGATATTCAGCGACGTCAGGCCGTACTGCTGCATCACCTCGCGGATGGACTCCGGCAGGAACGGATTGTCCAGATAGGCCTTCGCGCTGCCCACGCCCATGAACGTGGTGCGGGTGTCATCGCGGTAATAGGTGCCTGCGCCGTCATAATTGTTCTTGGAATAGCTGAAGTAACCGGACCAGGTCGTATCGTCGGTCAGATCGAATTCGACGCGACCCAGCGCGGAGACCGCCTCTTCCCCGCCGCGGATCTGGTTCATGTCGGTCAGGTTCCGGCCATCGCCGCCGCTGCCGAGCGCGAACTGCGCCGGGGCCTTGTCCATGTAGACGTCATGGACCATCGGGCGCACCGTGCCGCCCTCCTCCAGCATGAAGCGCGTGTTGATCGCCTGACCGTTGACCGTGCCCAGCCAGAAGTTCGGCTCGTAGGCGTAGTAGTGCTGCCGATAGTTCCAGACGTGGACGCGGTCCGGAATGCCGTCGGCGGTGCCGGTGTTGGCCGGATTGGGCAGGAGAAGCGGTTGCTGCGTCCAGTCGTAGCGGTCGTACATATAAAGCGAGTCGGTCCTGGAATAGGTGCCGCCCACGGACACCCGGCCGCGACCGTCGGCGAATTTGAAGCCGGTGGAGATCGAGGCTTGCCCATTGCCCGCATCGCCGCGCTCGGACAGCCCGCCGGTCACGGAGACGGTCGTCTCGGTGATGTCCTTCTTCGTGATGATATTGACCGCGCCGGTCACCGCATCCGCGCCATAAACGGCCGCCGCGCCGCCGGTGATGATCTCGACCCGATCGATCATGCCGAGCGGGATCGTGCCGATGTCAACGGCGGAGGAACGGGTGGAACCCGATACCCGGCGCTTGCCGTCGATCAGCGTCAGCGACCGGTTCGTGCCGAGATTTCGCAGGTTGATGAACCGGGCGCCGGAGTCCCAGCCGGTCGCGCTGCTGTTCA
This sequence comes from Pedomonas sp., assembly GCF_036515995.1. NCBI lineage: Bacteria > Pseudomonadati > Pseudomonadota > Alphaproteobacteria > Sphingomonadales > Pedomonadaceae > Pedomonas > Pedomonas sp. The sequence goes on from NZ_DATBUP010000048.1 coordinate 11,887, forward strand.
GGCTGGTGCCGCCGAAGCCGAGCGCCGGGTTCTGTTGCAGCACGCTGTAGATGTCATTGCCGTTGAAACGGAGTGCCTCCTCCATCTTGACGACGCCGACCGGCATCGGATTGACCAAGTCGGCACGCGCGATGCGCGAACCGGTGACGATGATGTCACCAGCTTCCGTCGCCGGGATGTCTGCCCCCCTGGAGCCGACCTCCATCTCGCTTGCCACGGCAGACGCGTCCGCCTGGACAACGGCAGGCAACGTGCCGGCAAAAGCGATGGCCAGAATCGAAGCTGCAGACCGGAAACACTGTGCCACTGGTTAACCCCCTTAATGCACGAGACATCGACAATGTCCGGTTCTTAGAAGCAGGGTTATGTTACGGGCTGATGTCAAATTTGTTTCGCTTCAAAGATTTAGCGGCTCGGCGAGGCCGGACGCCCTTGCTGCCTGCTTCTGCTCCTGATCTTTGGGCTGGGTGCCAGAGAGTTTATTGCTGCAGTCGGTCAGCAACCGGCTCGCGAATTGATAAAAGACCCAAATACAGGCGCATCCGACTTGGCGGCCTTCAGGCAATGCGGAGCCTACGATAGGCCGCGTTGCAGCGGTGCCGCCTCAACGCCTGCTATCCTTATCTTGTGGCCGATACCTGTTCGTCAGCAACCCGCCAGCTGATGCCGTAGATAAAGGCCTTTGCTGCTGCGCCTTAGCTGTCGACAGTGCCGGATTGATCCGATCAGGCGACAGTGCTGAAACAGTTGCAAGAACCGGATCGCTGCCTACGGCCACCACCAAGTCTGACATCTGATCGGACAGGCAACTGTTGA
>NZ_DATBUP010000049.1:0-10062 GCF_036515995.1 Pedomonas sp.
CCAGCACCGCCATCTTCGGGGAAAGCACGGCCATCTGCACCATCTCGTTGCGCTTCTTCTCGCCGCCCGAGAAGCCCACGTTCACCGCGCGCTTCAGCATTTCGGCGTCCAGATCCAGCTCTTTTGCCTTCTCACGAATGAGGCGCAGGAAGTCGGCGGCGGAAACTTCATCCTCGCCGCGCAGCTTGCGCTGGGCGTTGAGCGCGGTGCGCAGGAACGTCAGGTTCGAGACACCCGGAATTTCCACCGGATATTGCAGGCCAAGGAACAGCCCGGCAGCGGCGCGCTCGTGCGGCTCCAGCTCGAACAGGTCCTGCCCGAGGAATTCCACCTCGCCGCCGGTCACTTCATAGCCGTCGCGCCCCGCCAGCGTGTAGCCGAGGGTGGACTTGCCCGCGCCGTTCGGCCCCATGATGGCGTGAACCTCGCCCGGCTTGATGGACAGGTTCAGGCCCTTCAGGATTTCCTTGCCTTCTACCGTGGCGTGCAGGTTTTTGATCTCAAGCATCAGCATTACTTCCTGTTCAAATCTCTTGCCGGATCAGCCAACCGAGCCTTCAAGGCTGATGCTCAGCAGCTTCTGGGCCTCGACGGCGAATTCCATCGGCAGGTGTTGCAGCACTTCGCGGCAGAAGCCGTTGACGATCAATGCCACCGCTTCCTCTTCCGAGAGGCCGCGGCTCATGGCGTAAAACAGCTGGTCGTCCGAAATCTTCGAGGTGGTGGCCTCGTGCTCGATCTGGGCGGAGGGGTTCTTCACCTCAATGTACGGCACCGTGTGCGCGCCGCTGGTGTCAGAGAGCAGCAGGCTGTCGCACTGGGTGAAGTTGCGCACGTTCTCAGCCGTCGGCAGCACCTTCACCAGACCGCGATAGGTGTTCTGGGCCCGGCCCACCGAAATACCCTTGGAGATGATCGTGGAGCGGCTGTTCTTGCCGATGTGGATCATCTTCGTGCCGGTGTCGGCCTGCTGGTAGTTATTCACCACCGCAACCGAGTAGAACTCGCCCACCGACTCTTCGCCCGCCAGCACGCAGCTTGGGTATTTCCAGGTGACGGCGGAGCCGGTTTCCACCTGCGTCCACGAAATCTTCGAGCGAGCGCCTTTGCACAGGCCGCGCTTCGTCACGAAGTTGTAGATGCCGCCCTTGCCTTCCTTGTCGCCCGGATACCAGTTCTGGACGGTCGAGTACTTGATCTCGGCGTCCGCCATGGCCACCAGTTCAACAACGGCGGCGTGCAGCTGGTTCTCGTCGCGCATCGGGGCGGTGCAGCCCTCCAGATACGAAACATAGGAGCCTTCATCCGCCACGATCAGCGTGCGCTCGAACTGGCCGGTGTTCTGCGCATTGATGCGGAAGTAGGTGGAGAGCTCCATCGGGCAGCGCACGCCCTTGGGGATGTAGACGAACGTGCCGTCCGAGAAGACGGCGCTGTTCAGCGTCGCGTAGAAGTTGTCGTGCATCGGCACGACCGAGCCGAGGTACTTCTTCACCAGGTCCGGATACTCGCGGATCGCCTCCGAGATGGAGAGGAAGATCACGCCCGCCTTGGAGAGCTCCTCGCGGAAGGTGGTGGCAACGGACACGGAGTCGAACACCGCGTCCACGGCCACCTTGCGCGCGCCTTCCACGCCGGCCAGCACCTTCTGCTCCTCGATGGGAATGCCGAGGCGCTCGTAGGTGCGGCGGATCTCGGGGTCCAGTTCGTCGAGGGACTTCAGCGTCGGCTTCTGCTTCGGCGCGGCGTAGTAGTAGGCGTCCTGAAAGTCGATCTCAGGATAGTTCACCATCGCCCACTTGGGCTCCTTCATGGTGAGCCAGTGGCGGTAGGCCTTCAGACGCCACTCCAGCATCCATTCCGGCTCCTGCTTCTTGGCCGAAATAAAGCGAATGATGTCCTCGTTGAGGCCCTTGGGCGCGAACTCGGATTCGATGTCGGTCGAGAAGCCCCACTTGTAGGTGCCGGTGAGGTCTTCAACAGTCGAAATGGTTTCTTGGGTCGCCATGTTAACGCCTCAACTCGTTTGCTGCGGCCGCCGGTTCCGGGGAAGTCTCCAGCGGGAGCGAAGCCGTGCCTTGCACCAGATCAGCCAGCGAAACCGTGGACAGGGCGTCGCGGATGGTGCGGTTGATGATCTGCCAGTGCGGCTTGACGGTGCAGATGCCCTCCCGCGCGCAGTTGCCCGGCGCGGGATCGGTGCAATGGGTCAACGCAATCGGTCCGTCCACCGTTTCAACGATGTCGGCCACCGTAATCTCCGCGGCGCTGCGCGACAGGGCAAAGCCGCCGCCAATGCCCCGGTAGGACATCAGCAGCCCGGCGCGGGACAACGTGCCCATCAGCTTGGCCACGGTCGGCAGGGGAATGGAGGTGGCGGCGGCAATATTGGCGGCTGACGGACGCACGTCCGTGCTCATGGCCATCTGACACATGACCACCACCGCATAATCCGCCAGGTTGGACAGGCGCACCATCGCGCAAACCTACTCCGCTTAAATCAGATCAATTTCGTCCGGTTTATGTGGGGGGTGGCCACGCGATGTCAAGCGTGGATGACGCCACAGGCTCCTGCCCGGCTCCGGCGCAGGATCGTTACGCCCAAGCGATGCGTCGCTTAGCCCATCCGGGCGCTAGGGAAAAGGGGGAACCGCCCTGCAAAGGCGATGTTTCTGCCGCAGTCTGGCCGCCCGGTCTTGTCGCGCCGGAAACGGGCCCGTATGGGAGGGCAAGGCAGGCGACTCGGAACCCCGGCGCCGCCCCGAAAGCAGCAACAGTGACGGGTCAGCTAAGCCGGTGAGCACCATCTACAAGATCTTCCGCCCGGGCGAGTGGGCAGAGGCGCAAGTGCAGGGCTCTTTTGCCGGCTCGGCGGATGACCTGCGTGACGGCTTCATCCACTTCTCCACCGCAGAGCAGCTGGAGGGCACCGCCGCCCGGCATTTCGCGGGGGAGGCCGATCTGGTGCTGGCGCAGGTGGACGGCGCACATCTGGGCGAGGCGCTGCGCTGGGAAGAGTCGCGCGGGGGCAAGCTGTTCCCGCACCTCTATGCGGCGCTGCCGCTGGCGGCCGTCACCCGCACCTGGACCCTGCCGATTGTCGATGGCGTACACCAGTTCCCGAAGGATCTCATCTGATGCCTGATCTCTATTCCCTCGTTCGCCCCGGCCTTCAGGCGCTGGATGCAGAAACCGCGCACCGCCTCACCATCATGGGGCTGAAGACCGGCTTCGTGCCGCAGGCGGGCAAGGATGACCCCATCCTCGGCGTCAGCCTCTTCGGCCTGAATTTCCCCAACCCCGTGGGCCTCGCCCCGGGGTTCGACAAGAACGCCGAAGCGCCGGACCCCCTCCTGAAGCTGGGCTTCGGCTTCGTCGAGGTCGGCACCTTCACGCCGCGCCCGCAGGTCGGCAACCCGCGCCCGCGCCTGTTCCGCCTGAAGGAAGACAAGGCGGTCATCAACCGCATGGGCTTCAATAACGATGGGCTCGACGCGGTGAAGGCCCGCCTCGAAGCGCGAAAGGGCCGCCCCGGCATCATCGGCGGCAACGTCGGCGCCAACAAGGACAGCGAAGACCGCATCGCGGACTACGTCACCGCCATTCAGGGCATCCTCGGGCTGGTGAGCTACATCACCATCAACATCTCCTCGCCCAACACGCCCGGCCTGCGCGCCCTGCAAAGCCGCGAGTCGCTGGCCGAACTCATCAACCGCTGCATCGAGGCGCGCGGCGCGGACAAGACCCCCATGCTGGTGAAGGTCGCCCCTGACCTCGTCGAGGCGGACGTGGAAGACATCGCCGCCGTGGCGCTGGAAAGCGGCATCGACGGGCTCATCGTCTCCAACACCACCATCACCCGCCCCGAGACCCTGCGCAGCGCCCACAAGGCCGAAACCGGCGGCCTCTCCGGCGCGCCGCTGTTCGAAGCCTCCACCGAAATGCTGCGCCGCTTCCACGCCAAGGTGGGCCACCAGATGCCGCTCATCGGCGTCGGCGGCATCGCGTCGGGCGCCGACGCCTACGCCAAGATCCGCGCCGGTGCCTCCCTCGTCCAGCTCTACAGCAGCCTCGTCTACGAAGGCCCCGGCTTGGTGGCCCGCATCAAGACCGACCTCGCCAAGCTCCTGCGCCGCGACGGCTTCGCTTCGGTGCAGGAGGCCGTTGGCGCGGACGCGAAGTAGGGTTTGATTTTCAGGGGTATTTTGCGGGGGTCTTAACCCCCGCGCCCCCATTCGTTTATCGGGCCGCGTCCTTCATCAAGGGCGCGGTCCTTTTTCTATTGTGGTGATTGGAAGCAACTTCGCTTCCGGCATTTCGCCGTGGTTCTGCCGTCCTTGCTGGTTGGCTCCTGCACCGACAGCAGCGAGCCCGACAGGCCGCTGCTATTGCGGAGAATCCCACGCCTCCATGGCAAGGCCGGGAATGTCGCGGAAGTCGGCCGCGTTCATCGTAATCAGGGTTGCCCGGTGCACGATAGCCTGTGCGGCAATCATGCGGTCGATGACTTTGGTGCGGGAATAGCCGGTTGCTGCAACAATGCGTCCGTAGGCTTCTGCCGTTTGTGCATCGAACGAGAGAATGGCGAACTGGCCCAGCAGCAGATCGAGGCGGGCGCGGCGGATGGGTGCCTGCGCGGGGTCGCGGTAAACACCGCCTTCCAGTTCCACTACGGAAACGGCAGACAGCAGCGGCATGCTGTCCAGTTGCGCGATGCGGTCCAGCACGGCGTCGTGGCCGTCACGCAAGTGAATGGCAACGTTCGTATCGATCAGCCAGGCCACAGGTTACAGCCCCGGACGCTCGGGCATCTCGACAGGCTCGCGTTCTTCCACCTGATCCGGCTTGGGCAATTTGCGTAGCGCCGCCACCAGATCAGCAGGAGAAGATCTGGCCGGGTAAATGGTAACGACGTCGCCATGACGGACAATCGTGACTTCTGTGTCCGCACCAAAGGCAACCTCGCGCGGCAGCCGTACCGCCTCGCTGTTTCCCGCCCGAAAGGTTCGGCTGTTCACAACCGTCATGGCGCACTCCGTGAAGTATCTACACGTATATACGGCAGTTCCGACGAAGGCTCAATTGCTGGCAGAGCAGTATGTTTGTCCTGCTTCCATCGTCGCATCCTAAGAATATGCGATCACATCTATTTTTAGGATTTCATATGCTTCAATATATGAACGCCACCCTATCCAACGGCGCGGCCCGATAAAACGAACGGGAGCGCGAGGGACAAGTCCCTCGCAGAAAACAAAGCATTATTCCGCGTTAGGCCCAACCAGCGTCAGCCGCTTGACCTCATCCGCCGCCAGCAGCCGATAAGTCCCCTTCGGCAGATCGCCGAGGGCAACGCCGCCGATGGAGATGCGGACGAGGCGCAGCACCTCGACGCCGTGGGCGGCGAGAAGTCGGCGGATCTGGCGGTTCTTGCCTTCGCTGAGCACGATTTCCAGCCAGCAGGTGCTGCCGCCTTCGCGCAGCAATGTGGCGGAGCGGGCGCTGAGGCGCTCGCCGTCGTCCTCGATGCCGGCAGTCAGCGCGGCGAGCAGGTCTGGAAGCCGGGGGTCGGTGGCGCGCCGGTCGATCTTCACATGGTAATGCTTGTGCACGTTGGAGGCGGGGTTCATCAGCCGCTCGGCCCAGACCGTGTCGTTGGTCATGAACAGCAGGCCCTCGCTCGCCTTGTCCAGCCGGCCGACCGGGGCAACGAACGGCAGACCATCCTGCCCGGCAAGGCAGTCGTAAACCGTGCCGCGCTGCTGGGGGTCGCTGCGGGTGGTCACCTGCCCGCGCGGTTTGTTGATCATGAGGTACACCGGCGCGGCGCTGGCGACGCTTGCGCCATCCACGCGGATTTTCGAGCGGGCGAGATCGACACGCTGCGCAAGGTTACGGGTGATGCGCCCGTCCACCGAAACCCGCCCGTCCTCGATGAGGCGCGCAGCCTCGGTGCGCGAGCAGAAGCCCAGCTTGGAGAGGGCGCGCGGCAGGCTGGCAACGGTGCCGGAAGGCTGGCCGGAGGGTTTGCTGGAGGGTTTGCCGGAGACTTCGCGCGCAGCGGGCTTGCCGTGCTGATTGCCCGGCTGGTTCTTCTGGTGATTTCTCTGGCGGCCAGTGTGCTGACCGGTGTGCTGGCCGGCGTGGTGGGGCTTGGATGTCTGCTGATCCCGGGCAGGCGTACGAACGCGCTGGGTACCGGCCCGGGCACGGCTGGGTGATTTCATGACGAACGTCCATCGTCGCGCGTAAGGCGCACTGCCAGCATGGCTGGCGAGAAGCCGGCGACAGGCTCGGCCTGACATCACGCGCGAAGGCGGGGCGATGGGCGGAGGTGCGGCGGCGGCATGCTGTCCCCGGACCCGCGCACGCCGCGGGGCCGGGCTAGATGCCCGCGATAAGCCTGCCGGACCGGAGCAGGCCGCGACGAATAAGGTCGTACAAACGCGCCATGGCGTGTCGGATGCCGCGCACGGCGGAGCGAGTCAAGCAAAGGCGGCCGCAAACGGCCAGTTGGACAGGATTACCGGGTGAAGCGGCGCCTGCGCCGATGCGCTCCGATGCCGAGCACGCCCAGCCCCAGCAGCGCGAGGGTTGCGGGCTCGGGCACGTCGGTGGGATCATTAAGCGCGGCAAGCGCCGCCTCGGCGATCAGCCGGTGCGCGGCCGTTGTCGGGTGCAACGGGTCGAAGAACAGGAAGCCGGAGCAGTCCGGCACGGCGGCGGGCTCCGCAAGGCAGAAGCTGTCGAGCGGCTGGGTGAAGCCGAATGCGGTGGGGTTGGCCTCGATGGCGTCGGTCAGCGGCGGGTAATCGAAGCGGAACAGCTGCGTGCCCGCCGCCAGCGTCAGGTCGTCGAGCGCGGCATCAAGCGCAGCCCCCAGAAGCAGAGACAGCTCCCGCCCTTCGGCCTCCGCCCCGTTCTGCTCGGGCTGCAGGCCGATGTTGGGAATGCCGCCCACCAGAATGTTGCGTGCGCCAAGCGCGCTCAGCGCCTCGATGCCGGCGGCGATGGTGGGCGCAACCGCGGCCGGGTCCGGCGCGTCCGCATCAGTGTGGAGAATGTCGCGCGCATCGTTGCCGCCGAAGTTGACCACATACAGCGCGTTTGGATCGGCCGCCGCGCCGCCCAGATCCGCCGCGAAGAATTCAAGCTGCTGCGGAAAATCAAGCGAGGGATCGATGTTCGGCACGGCCCTTGCGCCGCCCACCGAATAGTTGGTGCCGCCCGCCAGCCTAGGCTCCAGCAGCCCGAAGCCGAGGCTCTGGCTCAGGTAATCCACCCACATGGGGCCGTTGGAGAAGCGACCGTCGGAATAGCCCAGCGCCGGCGGGGCCGGATCGGGAATGCCGAGTGCGTCCGCGCCCAGATGCGCGTTGCCCGTGTCGGTCAGGCTGTCTCCGAACACGATGACATCGCTGTAGACGGGCGCGGCGGCCGCCGGCGCGCTTGCGCCGGCCAGGGCGATTACCGCAACGAATCCAAGCTCTGCGAATGTGCGCCACCGTGCCATGGAACGTCTCCTGAAATGGGCCTGCAAGGCGCCAGAACGAACGGGAGGAACGCGGCGCGGTTCCCCATAAAAACAGGCGGCAGCGGGCGGCCGTCAGCGTTCGTTCAGGAACTGTGTGACATTCGCTCCACTCTCTTGGAAGGGCAGGCCACATGGGTGAGTCAGGGCAAAGCACGCTGCTCCACGACGGGTTCCTGTTGCTGGGTTTCGCGCTGGTATTCGTGTTGTTGTTTCGGCGGCTGGGGCTGGGGGCGACGCTGGGCTATCTGCTGGCGGGCGCGGTGGTCGGCCCGCACGTGCTGGGGCTGGTGGGCGATGCGCAGGAGAAGCTCGGCATTGCCGAACTGGGCATCACGCTGCTGCTGTTCGTTGTCGGTCTGGAGCTGAGCCCGGCGCGGCTGTGGCAGATGCGGCGCGACATTCTGGGCGTCGGGCTGGTGCAGGTGGTGGCCGCCGGTCTGGCGGTGGCGGGCATCATCGCCGTGTTCACCAAGTTCACCGTGGCGGCGGCGTTTGCGCTGGGCCTGCCGCTGGCGCTCTCCTCCACCGCGCAGGTGCTGCCGATGCTGCAATCCTCCGGCCGCCTGAAGACGCCGTTCGGCGAGCGCGCCTTTGCCATCCTGCTGTTTCAGGATCTCTCCATCATCCCCATGATCACCATCATCGCCGCGCTCAGCCGCAACCCGGCGGATGCGGGCGGTCCCCCGGGCTGGCTGCTGGCGCTGTACACCATCGGCGCGATCGCCGGGCTGATCGCGGCGGGGCGGTTCCTGCTGCGGCCGCTGTTCCGGCTGATCGGCTCGCTGGGAGAGCGGGAGATGTTCATCGTGGCGGCGCTGTTCACGGTGATAGCCGCCGCCGCGCTGATGGAGGCGCTGGGGCTCTCAACCGCGCTGGGGGCATTCGTCGCGGGCGTGGTGCTGGCGGACTCGCCCTACCGGCACGAACTGGAGGCAGACGTGGAGCCGTTCCGCTCCATCCTGCTCGGGCTGTTCTTCCTCAGCGTCGGCATGATGCTGGACCTGTCGGCCATTGCCGAGCGGCCGCTGTTCGTCGGGGCCATGGCGCTGACGCTGATCGTGGTCAAGACGCTGGTGATCCTGTTGATCGGGCTGGCCATGCGCATGACGTGGCGCTCGGCGCTGGCGCTCGGGCTGCTGCTCAGCCAGGGCGGAGAATTCGGCTTCGTCCTGTTCGCGCAGGCGCAGAGCGCGTGGCTGATCGCACCGGAAGTCGCCAGCCTGTTCGGCGCGATCGTCACCCTTTCGATGGCGACGACACCGTTCCTGATGATGGCGACCAAAAGGCTGCGCGCCGAGCCGGTGCGCAAGGCCGAGGTGCGCGAAGGCCCCCATGCCGATCGGTCAGCAGAGAGCGGGGAGGCGGCCAACGCCCTCGTCATCGGCTATGGCCGCTTCGGCCAGACCGTGGCGCAGATGCTGATGGCGAACAACATTCCCGTCACGCTGATCGACTTCGATATTGAGATGATCGACGTCGCCCAGCAATTCGGGGCCAAGGTGTATTTCGGAGACGGCACCCGGCTGGACCTGCTGCGCCAGGCCGGTGCGGCCGATGCGGAGGCCATCCTGTTCTGCATGGATGGAGACCAGCTCACCGCTGGCATGGTTCACGAAATCCATCAGGCTTTCCCCAATGCCGCGCTGTACGTGCGCGCCTATGACCGGCGCAGCGTCGTCGCGCTGAAGGGCGCGCCGGTCAACGCCATCGTGCGCGAGGTGCTGGAATCCGCAGTCGTGATGGCGCGCCGGGCGCTGGAGGACATGGGCGTCTCCGGCGAGGTGATCCGCCGGGCCGAGACCCGGTTCCGCACCCATGATCAGGATCGGCTGGCCGCGCAACTGATCACCGGAGACCCGCAAGCCGCGCGAGACCAGATCATCACCCGCCCCGAACGGCCGGAGTAGGCTGGCGGAGTAGGCTGGCGAGGCAACAAAAAGGGCACCGGGGTGAACCGGTGCCCTTTCCGTTTCAGGTCAGGCAGGCAGCCTTATGGCTGGCCCCGCGTGTCTGTCGCAGGGCATGCGCCCTGCTCGAACGCCGTCTTACGACTGCGCCTTTACCTGCTTCACCCAGTTCTCGACGTTTTCCTTCATCACGTCGAGCGGAACCGGGCCGCTCTTCAGCACCACGTCGTGGAACTGGCGGATGTCGAACTTCGCGCCCAGCTCGGCCTTGGCGGCTTCGCGCACGCGCAGGATTTCCGTCTTGCCGATGAGGTAGGCGGTCGCCTGACCCGGGTAGACGATGTACCGCTCGATGGCCTTCTGGCTGTCGCCCAGCGGGTTCGGCGTGTTGTCCATCAGGTACTGGACCGCCTGTTCGCGGGTCCACTTCTTATGGTGCAGACCGGTGTCCACCACCAGGCGGGCGGCGCGCCACAGTTCCATGGCAAGGCGGCCGAAGTCCGAATACGGATCCTTGTAGCCGCCCATCTCCTTGGCCAGCAGTTCGGTGTAGAGGCCCCAGCCTTCAGTGTAGGCAGTGAAGCGGCCGAACTTGCGGAACATCGGGATGTCCTGCAACTCGCC
>NZ_DATBUP010000050.1:0-3062 GCF_036515995.1 Pedomonas sp.
TTCTTGCTGTCGTGCATGTGACCAGCGCCGCACGGGGTTTTCACCGCGCCGTACTTGTTCTTCTTCGGGCCGCCACCAAACAGGGCATGCGCCGCGGACTTGCGTTGCCACGTCTTGATCATGGCCGCACCTCCTTCAGCCGGACGCGGCCGAAGCGGCGAACGAGCGTATAGCCCGACACCATCGGCGCGCCGCACGCATCCCAGAAGCGGGCCTTGCGGCGTGCGGTGACGAGCTGGGCGAACAGGTAAAGTGCGAGGATGGCGAGCACGCCGATCAGAACGACGGCACCCGCCAGCATTTGCTCAAGCGTCAGCTGGGAGGTCATGCCGCCCTCCCTGTCGCTGCGAACGCGCGGGCCACGATCGCCTGGTACTTGCCAATCAGCTTGACCAGAACCGGAGCGAGAAGGATTGCGTCCTCGTCGGACAGCTCGTTGTCCTCCAGCAACTCCAGGAGGAGTGTCAGGGCCTTCGACGTCGTGAGCTTGATCTCGTTGGCGCAGATGTCTGCCCCGCCAGCCTTGGTAAGGATGTAGTCGGTCAGAGGGGTGAGGATGGCGTTGCCGAATTCCGGCCCGAACTGGCGGATGCCCCGCACGAGTTCGTAGATAGTCAGAGGATGGCCGGGGTCATCCCGGTTCAGCCGGTTGACGATCGTGGTCGGCCCGCATCCCAGAATATCGGCCAGGTCACCGCCGGTCAGGCCCTTGCTTTCCTGCACATCCTTGAGAGCCTTCGAACACGCTCGCTTTACAGAACTTTGTGTAATCGCTTGGGAATTTTTCACCATCGTGCACCCCCAGTGCAGTAGATTTCCCCCATGGACAGCGATTTCAGACCGGGACGACTGTGGGGGTGTTCAGCCGCCCCGGCCTACGCGCGCGCTACCGAGGCAGCGGCGCGAAACGGATGGGGCCGCTCACGGGGACGGCGCGCTGGCAGCAGCCCGAGCCGCCAGCGGGTTCTGAAGAAGGATTGGCCAGCCGTGGCTGAAGCGCGTGGACAGGCCGGCGCGAGCAGCAAGGGCGGCAATGAAGGTCAGGTACGCATCGCCGGGCGCCAGGCGCGCCTGCACGATGGTCACGGCGCCATGCTGGCAAGCCTCGCTCATGACGCGAGCAACGCCGGACGTTGCCTCGCCGCGGGGAGCCAGTGCCTGCAGCTGGGCAGACAGATCGGCGGTCAGCGTGACGGCGGAGAGCGCACGGCCAAGGGCGGAAATGGACGCCTGGGCAGCGTCAACGCTGGCGGCATCAATACGGAAGTCGAAAGCAGAGGGCGCCATCATGCGGCGCTCCCGTCGCTTTTGGGGCGAGGGTTGGAGTCCCCCGCCCCGCCAGCTATCGTTGCGGAGTCACAACCAGCAACGAAAGGCCAACCTTCATGCCAGGACACCAGGAACCGGGCTTCGACGTCATTTGCGACGATTGCGGCCACAAGTTCTTCCAGCCCATTGCCCGGCTCGACACTAAAACCCTCGACCCCTGCCCCGCGTGCGGCGCGGACGGTCACTTTGAGCCGGAACAGTGGCAAGCCCTCGAAGCAGGGTACGCAGAAGCGACCCGCCGGATTGTCGAGGCGTTCGACCAGATTAAGCTGCCGAAGGGCTGGCGCAAGAGATGAGAGCGAGCGGGCCATAAGCTCCAGCCCGGCCAGTTCCGATGTAGCGTTCGCGTTCACTGCACACCCCCAGCCTCTGGGGAGCGCCGGGCAGACTGCTCCTTTCGGAAACGCCGCATGAACACCCTGATCTTGGCTTCGGTTTCAGGCCACACTCTGCGGCCGGCGCGCATTGTCCGGACGAGGTGACGATCACCGATTGCAAGCTGGCCAAACCGCGTTGGCGCAACACCTGTTCTCTCGATGAAAATCTCGATGTCAGAGAGGAGTTTGCTGTGAACCATAATGGCACACACACTACGGTGTGTTTAAGCACACCGTCAAGCTCAAAGGTGTGTTATTACACCACTTGGCCTCAGGTGGAATTCGGTGTGATTCAACACACCATGAAAACCGACATTCCCCAGTACCGGCTCAGCGTGATCAGAGCCAACATCATCCGCCTGATGACCGAGCAGGAGATAGGCGCGAAGCCGCTAGCCCAGCGGGCCGGCCTTGGGGAGACATCTGTCCGCGACTTTCTAAAAAATGAAAACCGGGACATTCAGATAGGAACTCTTATACGGATTGCCGAGGTGCTCGGCGTTTCCTTGGAAGAAATAGCCACCCCCATACCCGGCAAGCACATCTTCCTGCCTAATGAAACCGCGCTCGCCACGTTGATTGAGGGGATCTCATCTGCAATCCCGGAATCAACATCCCCTGGGCAGAGGTCTCGAATTCTAGCGAAAGCTCTTCAACTTGGGCTTCGGCTACTCGCAGATCTTCCAACCATTCAGAATGACGAGGATGCCATTCGGGCAATGGGTGGCCACGTAGCTGAGCAAGCTCGCCCTTCCATACAGTGAGCATTTGCCGCCGGATCGCGCAGCGTAGATCGCACGACTTACACATTCTTTCACATGCGGGCTCACGCAGCTCGACCATAACGCCCCTCCTTCACGAGAACATTTGTAGAACATACGCCGTTTGTTCCGCAAGAGGCGTTTGTTGTCGATAGCCTCATCACACCGATGGCGCATGCCGAGGCGGAACCTCGCAGGATTGTCAGGACAACACTAGCCGCCCACCCAAGTGAGGACCGGCACGTCACGATACCTACCAATCCGAGTGGTTCAGAACGGCTGCGGCGGATAGTCCGGGCGGGGTAGGAAATTGGTTACGGTTTGGGCATATGCTGCATGGCATACAAGGGGGCAATGAGTGTGAGTGAAGATAAAGACACATTTGAATTGGCAACCCAGCCTGCCACCAAGCTGGACTTGCTTTTAGTAACGCAGAATATCGACCTATGCTTCACAATTTTGGACCGTATAAGCCGAGATATTGTTTCAGGTGACAGAGAAGAAATTGAGAAATCACTTCGCCTGCTAGGTGAGATTAGGCGCTTCATTAGAAAGAACACCGATTCTCTTCGAGCTGAAATCAACTTCCCTACTA
>NZ_DATBUP010000051.1:0-13648 GCF_036515995.1 Pedomonas sp.
GCCCGCTTGCCTTTGGTGGCAAGCGGGCCGCTGCCTGCTCTGGTAGTATCGGTCAGCCCCCAACTCCTCTTTAGACGGATCCTAAATAAACCGCTTGACTGTGAAGTGGTGTGTTATGTTAGTAGTACAGCATATCAGCAAAGCAGTTCGAGGGGACTATGCAAAGGATATGCACATTTGCCGCGACAAGCGCCGCCGTTCTGGCGCTTGCGGCCTGTGCGCCTTCGCTCAAGGAGCCGCCGCGCACCGCGAATCTCGCAGTGCCGGCAGCGTTCCAGGCAGTAGCAGCCGGAGAGGCAGGGGAGTTCGCTGACACGGATTGGGTGGGAAGCTTCGCGTCTCCCACCCTGTCTGCATTGGTGGACGAGGCGCTCGCGCACAATCGTGACCTGCGGGCCGCCAGCGCGCGGGTTGCGCAGGCGCGGGCGCAGGCACGCATTTCCGGTGCCGACCTCTGGCCGCAGATCGGTCTTGAGGCAGAGGCGTCACAGGTTCGCAACGGTTTGAGGAGCGGGGCCGAGAAGGAGACGCTCTATACGGCCGGTTTGGCCGTCACCTGGGAAGCGGACCTGTGGGGGCGGCTTGCCTCGCAGCAGCGCAGCGCGGCCCTGACGGCAGAAGGCGCGACCTATGAATTTGCGGCCGCCCGCCTGTCGCTGGCCGGTCAGGTGTCGGAGAACTGGTTCGAGCTCATCGTCTCCCGCCAGCAGTTCGAGCTGGCGCAGGCGACGGTCGAGACTTACGCCCGCGCCGAGCAGATCGTGCGCGAACGGCATCAGGCAGGGCTGGCCTCGGATCTGGATCTGAGCCTGGCCATTTCCAACCGTCAGTCGGCCGAGGCTCTTGCCCGCCTGCGCGACCAGCAGCTGCGGGAATCCCAGCGCCGGCTGGAAGTGCTGCTCGGCCGCTATCCGGCCGCGGAGCTGACCGGGGGCGACGTTCTGCCCGCACTGCCCGCACGGCCGGGCGCCGGTGTTCCGGCCGAGGTGCTGGCGCGCCGTCCGGATCTTCAGGCCGGGTTCTCGCGCCTGATGTCCAGCCGGTTCGACGTGGCGGCGGCCCAGCGGGCCCTGCTGCCGCGCCTGACCCTGACCGGCTCGATCGGCGACAGCAGCACGAACTTCTCTGATGCCTTCGATTTCAAGGGCATTCTGGCCACCATCATCGGCAACCTGACCCAGCCGCTGTTCCAGGGCGGCCGCCTGCGCGCCAACGTGGACCTCACCCGCGCGCAGGAGGACGAGGCGGTGCAGAGCTATGCCCAGACCGTCCTGATCGCCATGCGCGAGACGGAGGATGCGCTGGGGGCCGAGGCGCTGCTCGGCAGCCGCGAGGCTGCGCTTGAGGAAGCGGCCCGGCAGGCGGCCACCGCCGAGCGTCTGGCCGAGCTCCAGTACACCAACGGCCTCACCAACATTCTGACCCTGCTGGATGCCCAGCGCCGCAATCTGGAGGCGCAGAGCCAGCTTCTCGATGTTCGCCTGATCCGCATGAACAACCGTGTGCGCCTGCACGTGGCTCTCGGCGGTTCGGTTCAGCCGGCCGTTGCGGCCGGTCAGGAGTCCTGATCCATGCTCGACACGCAAAAAACCAAGCTTTCCACCAAAACCGTCATGCTGGGTCTGGCCGGTCTCGGTCTGCTGGGCGGTATCATCGCCTTCACCGCCATGTCCGGCGGGGCGGATGCGCAGGCCACCCAGAGCAAGGGCGACGGCAAGAGCGCAACCGGCCAGCAGCAGGGCACCGCGCCGCGGGTGACGGTGTTCACCCCCGGCACCTCTCAGGTGTCCGCCAGCATCAAGGTGACGGGCACCATCTCGGCCCAGTACGACATGCCCGTCAGCATCGATGGCGAGGGTGGCCGGGTGGCGGCGGTGCTGGCCGAGGCCGGCGACAGGGTGAAGAAGGGGCAGGTGCTTGCCCGCATCAACACCGACGTACTGCGCCCCTACGTGGCCCAGCTTGCGGCGGCGCTGGAGGAGGCGAAGGCCGATGCCCGCCTCGCCACTGCCGAGTACGAGCGCGTCAAGGCCGTCTCGGGCAGCGGTGCGATCTCCCGCGAGGATGTGGAGCGCCGCGCCGCGGCCGCCGAGATGCGGGTTGCGCGCGCCAAGGTGGCCGAAGCACAGCTGCGCGAGGCGGAGGCCCGGCTCGCACGCGCTGAAATCCGCGCCCCGGCCGATGGTCTGGTGCTGGAGCGCACGGTCGAGGTCGGCCAGACGGCAACGCAGGGCGTGGTGCTGTTCCGCGTCGCCAAGGACGGCAAGGTGGAGCTGCGCGGCGAGGTCGCCGAGCAGGACATGCCGAGCCTGAAGGTCGGCCAGAAGGCTTCGGTGCGAATTACCGGCGTTGACCGGGCGTTCGAGGGCAAGGTCTGGCTGCTCAGCCCGACCATCGACCCCAAGAGCCGTCTTGGCAGCGTGCGGGTGGCGCTGACGCCCGACCCGATGCTGCGGCCGGGCGCTTTCGGCCATGGCGTGGTGATGGCGGGCGAGGCCGAGAAGCCGGTGCTGCCGCACTCGGCGCTGCAGGCCGACAAGAAGGGTGCTTTCGTTTACGTGGTGGGCGCGGACAGCAAGGTTGTCCGCCGCAATGTGCGCATCGGTACCACCACCGAGCAGGGCGTGGTGATCGAGGACGGCCTCAGCGGCAAGGAGCGGGTGGTGGCTTCGGCCGGCGCCTTCCTGCGCGAGGGCGAGGTGATCGCCCCGGTCACGCAGCAGGCGAGCTGAGGAGCCGTCACATGAGAAACATGTCTTCCTGGGCGATCCGCAATCCGATCCCGCCGATCGTGCTGTTCGCCATCCTGACGGTGATGGGCCTGATCGCGTTCATGCGCATGCCCATCAACAACATGCCGGACACCTCCTTCCCGGTGGTGATGGCGACCATCAGCCAGCCCGGCGCGGCGCCGACCGAGATGGAGATGCAGATCACGCAGATCGTCGAAGGGGCGGTCGCGAGCGTCGGCAACGTGCGCAACATCACCTCGCGCACCATCGAGGGCACGGCCTTCGTCATCGTGGAGTTCCAGATCGGCACGCCCATCGACCGCGCGGTCAATGACGTGCGCGACGCCGTCTCCAAGGTGAGGTCACAGCTGCCCGACGGCATCGAGGAACCGGTGATCGAGCGGCAGGACATGGAGGGCGGCGCGCTCTCCTACATCGCCGTCAGCACGACCGACATGACGCCGGAGCAGCTCAGCTGGTTCGTGGACAACACCATTTCCAAGCGGCTCCTCACGCTGGGCGGCGTTGCACAGGTGCAGCGCATCGGCGGCGTGACGCGGGAGATCCGCATCGATCTGGACCCGGCGCGGCTTCAGGCCATGGGCCTTTCGGCAGCGGAAGTGAACCGGCAGCTGCGCCTCCTCAACCTCGACGCGCCGGGCGGCCGCACGGAAGTGGGCGGCTCGGAGCAGGCGGTGCGCGTTCTGGGCGGCGCGAAGACGGCCGAGCAGCTGGCCTCTACCCGCATCATGGCGGCAGGCGGCAAGGTGGTGCGCCTCTCCGACATCGCGCAGGTGCGCGACGGCGTGGCCGAGCAGCGCAGCCTCACCCGCAACAACGACCAGATGGTGACGGCCTTCGGCGTGACCCGCGCCAAGGGCTCCTCGGAAGTCAGCGTCTATGACGCCATGCACAAGGAGCTGGAGAACATCCGCAAGGAGAATCCCCAGGTCCAGATGGAAGAGATCTTCACCACGGTCAAATACACCAAGAGCAACTACAACTCGGCGCTGTGGGCGCTGATCGAGGGCTCGATCCTGGCGGTCGTGGTGGTGTTCCTCTTCCTGCGCGACTGGCGCGCCACGCTCATCTCGGCGCTGGCCATTCCGCTGTCCGCCATTCCGACCTTCCTCATCATGGACATGATGGGCTTCACGCTGAACATGCTCAGCCTGCTGGCGCTCTCGCTGGTGGCGGGCATTCTGGTGGACGATGCCATCGTGGAGATCGAGAACATCGTGCGCCACATGCGCATGGGCAAGTCGGCCTATCAGGCCGCCATGGAAGCGGCGGACGAGATCGGCCTTGCGGTGGTGGCGACCACCATGTCCATCGTGGTGGTGTTCCTGCCGGTCGGCCTGATGGGCGGCGTCTCGGGCCAGATGTTCAAGCAGTTCGGCCTGACGGTTGCGGTATCGGTCTTCATGTCGCTGCTTGTGGCGCGATTGATAACGCCCTTGATCGCGGCCTACTTCCTCAAGCCGTCCGAGGAGAAGAAGGACCATGCCAACGGCCCGGTGATGCACAAGTATCTGGCTGCCCTGCGCTGGTCGCTGCGGCATCGCTGGATCACGCTGGCGGGCGGCGTCTCGTTCTTCATCCTCTCGATCTTCATCGCCACCCAGATGTCGGTCAGCTTCATGCCGCCGATCGACGACACCGTGTCGGTGGTGCAGATCGAGCTGCCGCCGGGCTCGCGCCTGGAGGACTCGGCCCGCGTTGCGAGCCAGGTGAAGCGCATCGTCGAGCAGCACCCGGAAGTGGTCAGCGTCTTCGAGATCGTGGGCGAGGATGCGGGCGACCTGCGCAAGGCCCAGCTGTTCGTCACCCTGACGCCGGGCAACGAGCGCGAGCCGACCCAGAAGGAGATCGAGCAGGAACTGGCCCCCAAGCTGGCCGCCATTCCCGATGCCCGCGTCAACTTCCAGAGCCAGAGCGGCGGCTTCGGCCGTGACATCTCGGTGGTGATCGGCGGCGATGATCCGGTGCTGCTGGAGAATACCGCCAACAAGATCATGGACGAGATGCGCGCCGTGCCGAGCCTGCACGACCCGCGGATCAACGGCGACATGCAGCGCCCGGAAATCATCATCAAGCCGCGCTTCGACATCGCGGCGGAGATGGGCGTGTCGGTCTCGGCGCTGAGCCAGACCATCCGCATCGCCACCATGGGTGACGTGTCGCAGAACCTGGCCAAGTTCTCTCTGTCGGACCGTCAGGTGCCGATCCGGGTGAGCCTTGCCGAGGGCGCGCGCACGGACATGACGACGCTGGAGAACCTGCCGGTGCCGACCGACAGCGGAAGCTGGGTGCCGCTGAAGTCCGTCGCCGACATCAGCTTCGGTCAGGGCCCGACCTCCATCCGCCGCTACAACCAGAGCCGCCGCATCGTCATCGAGGCGGACGTGCAGGGCGTGCAGCAGGGCGTGGCGCTGGCGCAGGTGGAGGCGCTGCCGACGCTGAAAAACCTGCCGCAGGGCATCCGCCGCATCTACGCGGGCAATGCGGAGTTCCAGCAGGAGCTGATGAGCAACTTCGTGATTGCGCTGGCAACCGGCGTGATGATGGTGTTCGCGGTGATGGTGCTGCTCTACAAGCGCGCCTTCCAGCCGATCGTGAACATGGGCTCGCTGCTGCTGGCCCCGGGCGGTGCGTTCATCGCGCTCATCATCTTCGGGTTTGAGGTCACCGTGCCGGTGTTCATCGGCATCCTGATGCTCTTCGGCATCGTGGCGAAGAACTCGATCCTGCTGATCGACTTCGCCATCGAGGAAATCCGCAGCGGCACGGACCGCGAGACGGCGCTGATCGAGGCCGGCCACAAGCGCGCCCAGCCGATCGTGATGACCACCATCGCCATGATCGCGGGCATGCTGCCCATCGCCATCGGCATCGGAGCAGACACCTCGTTCCGCGCGCCGATGGCCATGTCGGTGATCGGCGGCCTCATCACCTCGACGGTGCTGACGCTGGTGATCGTGCCCGCCGCCTTCACGGTGGTGGACGACATCGAGAAGTGGCTGGGCCGCAAGCTGGGCCGGATGCTCACCATCCAGCCCGGCGACGTGGCCGCGGCGGAAGCGGCGGCGGAAGCGGCGCAGCCCAAGCCGCACAAGCCGCATCCGATTGCGGCGGCCGCCGAATAAGACTTACCGGACTTACGGCAGCCTGGGCAGGCAGGGGTTAGCTCCCTGCCTGCCTTTTTCTTTTAGGGAAGCTCAGGTGCGGGGCGACCAGATGGTGCTGATGGCTTCCAGTTCGGGGCGGGGACGCTCCTCGGCAGGGCGGGTGCTGGTGCCGATGAAGACGAACCCTGCGCTGCGGTCTCCCGGCGCGCCGCCGAGCAGTTCGATGACCGCCGGCGAATAGGTGGCCCAGCCGGTCAGCCAGTTGGCGTGATAGCCCAGCGCATGGGCGGCCATCAGCAGGTTCTGGCAGGCGGCCCCGGCGGAGAGTTCCTGCTCCCATTCGGGAATTTTGATGCCCTTGGTGATCCGGCTCAGCACGGCGATGATGACCGGAGCCTGCCGGGCGAACTGAAGCGCGCCTTCGATTTCGATTTCGGAGGCATCGGGCTTTTCGGCGCGCAGAGCCGCGACCAGACCTGCGGCGAAGGCTTCACGGTTTTCCTTGCCGATCACCACGAACCGCCACGGGGACAGCTTGCCGTGATCCGGCACGCGGCTGGCGGCGGAGAGAATCTGACGCAGTTCGATCTCGCTCGGGCCGGGCTCGGCCAGATCCCGGGCCTTGGCGGAACGGCGGCTGAGCAGGAGGCTCATGGCGGAGGTGCGGTCATTCAACGTGGTCATGGATCAGGCCTCCTCAAGGAACGAACAGGAGATGGGGACAGGAGAAGGGAGAGCTAACACGGCGCTGGCGGGTGTCAAAATGCTATCCGCCGCTGCCAAGGCGCGCTTCGCCGCAAGGCCGATGTTCATCTGGCGTTCATCTGTTCAGTTAAGCGACTTAGGGGAAGCGAGGGGCATGGGGGCTCCTTGATAGAGTGGGACATTCAGAACCGACGGTATTGTCGAGCGACCGTTCACTTTATAGGTTGAGCTGTTCGCCGTCCGGCGATGGTACCTATTCACGATGGTTCCGACATTCTCAGGGAGATCCCGATGACTTCAGAGGCCGGCGCACCAGCCACGCGCGAAGGCACTTGGCTAGGCCATCCGCGTCAGTTGTTTGTGTGCTTCACTACCGAAATGTGGGAACGCTTCGGCTTCTACGGGATGAAGGCGATCCTCATCCTGTATCTGACCAAGCACTTCCTGTTCGATGACGGTCAGGCAGCAGGCATCTACGCCAGCTATACCGCGCTGGTGTACCTGACCCCGCTGATCGGCGGCCTTGTGGCCGACCGCTATCTCGGCTCCCGCGGCGCGGTGAAGTTCGGGGCCCTGCTCATGCTGCTGGGCTACTACGGCTTGGCGTTCGGCGGCCCGCAGACCCAGCAGTTCCTTGAAATCGACAGCGGCCGCTATCCCATCGAGATCGTCGATGTCGGCAACGACCGCACCGAGCAGTACGTCACCATCAACGACCAGCGGCTGCGGATCATGCCCGGCACCGAGGGCAGCATCCTGCTGAAGGGCGGTGCAGGCGGCGCGGCGGCCGATCAGGCTGCACCGGCCGGTGACACGGCCGCACCGGCGCAGGTTGCGGCGCAGGACACGGTTCTGGCAAAGGGCAGCTACGCCCTGCCGGTGGAGCGGAACCAGCTTTACCTCTACCTGATGTATCTCTCGCTCTCGCTGGTGATCATCGGCAACGGCTTCTTCAAGCCGAACATCTCGACCATGGTGGGCGACCTCTACGCACCCGGCGACGGGCGGCGCGAGAGCGGCTTCTACATCTTCTACATCGGCATCAACATGGGCTCGGTTCTGGGCCAGGTGCTGCTGCCGAACATGCGCCAGACCTTCGGTTTCGACGTGGCCTTCGCCGTTGCCGGCGTCGGCATGACCCTTGCCCTGCTCATCGCCATTCTCAACGACCGCAAGCTGAAAGGCTATGGCGAGCCGCCCAACCCGGCCCTGCTGACCAAGAACGTGCTGGCGGGCATCAACGTGCGCTGGATGATCTACATTCTCGCGTTTGCCGCGCTGGTTCCGGCGTGGATCCTCGTTCAGCAGAACGAGCTGGTGGGCGTGCTGCTGGCCGTGTTCGGCTTCGGCTCGTTCATCGCCATGATCGTCTATGCCGTGCTCAAGTGCGGCCCGGTGGAGCGCAACCGCATGATCGTCGCGGTGGTGCTGTCCATGTCCACCATCGTGTTCTGGTCTCTCTTCGAGCAGTCGGGCACCACGCTCACCCTGTTCGCCGACCGCAACACTGACCGTGAGATCATGGGCTGGATGATGCCGGCGGATCAGGTGCAGTTCTTCAACCCGCTGTTCGTCGTCACCCTCGCGCCGCTGTTCGCCGTGTTCTGGACCTACCTCCAGAGGCGCGGCCTCGAGCCCTCGACGCCGGTGAAGTTCTCGCTCGGCCTCGTGCAGGTGGGCCTCGGCTTCCTGCTGCTGGTGATGGCGATGAAGACCGCCGATGCCAACGGTCAGGTCGCCCTGATCTGGCTGGTGGGCGCTTACCTGCTCTACACGACGGGCGAGCTGTGCCTGTCTCCGGTGGGGCTGTCCATGATCACCAAGCTTTCCGCACCGCGCGTCGTCGGCCTGATGATGGGCGTGTGGTTCCTGTCCTCGGCGCTCGGCCAGTACGTCGTCGGCCTCATCGGCCAGCGTGCGGCGGTGACGTCCGTGGGTGGCCAGGTCAATCCGATTGAGGCGCTGGCGGTCTACAGCCAGACCTTCACGGAAGTGGGCTGGTTTGCCGTCGGGTTCGGCATTTTCATGTTGATCGTATCGCCGCTTCTGAAGCGCGGCATGCATGGAGTGAACTAAGACGATGAAGCATATTTTGCTTTGTATGAGTGCGCTGCTTGCTCTGAGCGCCTGCGCCACCACCGGTTCGTCCGGTGGGGGCCAGGGCTCTGGCTCAAGCACTGGGGCAGCAAGCAAGGCCGGAAACGGGGCGTCTTTGACCAAGACGTCGGTGGTGCGGATCGATCCGAACCCCTATCCGTCCACCTACCAGCCGTATCCGGGCGCACCGACGCTTATCCGGGGGGCAACGATTCTGGACGGCAAGGGCGGCCAGATCGAAAACGGTGAGATCCTGCTGCGCGACGGCAAGATCGTTGCCGTGGGCCAGACGGTGGAAGCGCCGGGCGATGCGGTCGTGATCGATGGCCGCGGCAAGTTCGTGACCCCGGGCGTGATCGACGCGCACAGCCACATGGGCAACTATGCGGCACCGGGCGTGCAGGCGCATTCGGACGGCAACGAAGTCACCGGTCCGGTGACGGCGGAAGTGTGGGCCGAGCATGGCGTGTGGCCGCAGGACCCGCAGTTCACCCGCGCGCTGGCGGCGGGCGTGACCACGGTTCACATCCTGCCGGGCTCGGCCAACCTGTTCGGCGGCCGCGGCGTGACGCTGAAGACCGTGCCTTCGCGCACCATGCAGGGCATGAAGTTCCCGGACGCGCCGTACAGCGTGAAGATGGCGTGCGGCGAGAACCCGAAGCGGGTTTACGGCGGTCGCAACCAGCCGCCGGGCAGCCGCATGGGCAACTTTGCCGGCTACCGCCAGACCTGGGCGCGCGCCACCGAATACAAGCGCGAGTGGGATGACTACACCGCCAAGGCCGAGAAGGGCGAGAAGGCGAGCGCCCCCAAGCGCGACCTGGAGCTCGACACCCTGATGGGCGTGCTCAACGGCGAGATCACGGTGCAGCACCACTGCTACCGCGCGGACGAGATGGCCAACGTCATTGATATGTCCAAGGAGTTCGGCTACAAGGTCTCCGCCTTCCACCACGGCGTCGAGGCGTACAAGATTGCCGACCTGCTGGCCAAGGAGAACATCTGCGCGGCCCTGTGGGCCGACTGGTGGGGCTTCAAGATGGAAGGCTACGACGGCATCAAGGAGAACATTCCCTTCGTGCATGCCGCCGGCGGCTGCGCCATCGTCCACTCCGATGATCCCAACGGCGTGCAGCGCCTCAACCAGGAAGCCGCCAAGGCCCTGGGCGCAGGCAACCGCGCGGGCCTCAACATCTCCAAGGCCGAAGCCTGGAAGTGGCTGAGCCTCAACCCCGCCAAGGCGCTGAAGATCGACGACAAGACCGGCAGCCTGGATGCGGGCAAGATGGCAGACGTGGTGCTGTGGAACGGCGACCCGTTCAGCGCCTACAGCCGCGCCGAGAAGGTGTGGGTGGACGGCGCCCTGCTGTTCGATGCCAACAATCCGAAGTTGCGTCCGGTTGCTGACTTTGAACTTGGCCAGCCCGGCGAAGGAGACGCGAAATGAAGCGGGCCGCAGCCATTGCCCTGGCCCTGATGTGCAGCACGGTTGCTGCCCGGGCTGAAACCATCGCCATCGTGGGCGGCACGGTTCACACCGTCGCCAACCCGCAGCCGATCGAGAACGGCACGGTCGTGGTGCGCGACGGGCGCATTGTCGCCGTCGGCCAGAACGTCGCGGTGCCG
This sequence comes from Pedomonas sp., assembly GCF_036515995.1. Classification (NCBI taxonomy): domain Bacteria; kingdom Pseudomonadati; phylum Pseudomonadota; class Alphaproteobacteria; order Sphingomonadales; family Pedomonadaceae; genus Pedomonas; species Pedomonas sp. The sequence goes on from NZ_DATBUP010000051.1 coordinate 10,289, forward strand.
GCCGGCGCGCGCGTGATCGACGCCGCCGGCAAGCAGGTGACGCCGGGCATGTTCAACGCCTTCACCGCCGTCGGCCTTGCCGACGTGGGTGCGGTGCGCGAGAGCAACGACATCACCGCCCGCAACGCCGACTACGCGGCCTCGCTCGATGTCAGCTACGCCGTCAACCCGAAGGCCGTGCCGATTGCCGTCACCCGCATCGACGGCGTGACCCGCGCCGTGGTCTCGCCGCAGCCGGGCCAGTCGGTCTTCGGCGGGCAGGGCGCGCTCATCCATATGGGCGATGCGAACGACGTGGTGTTCAAGCCGCGCGCCTTCCAGTTCGTGGCGCTGGGCGAATACGGCGGCGAGCTGGGCGGCGGCACCCGCCCGGCGGCCTATGCCGAGTTCATCAACGCGCTGAAGGAAGCGCGCAACGTCTCCAAGGCCCAGTTCGTAGCAACCGGCGGCCAGCGCGCGCCGATCTACAACCGGGCTGACCTGGAAGCGCTGCAGCCGGTGCTGAACGGCCAGACACCGGTGGTGATCTGGGTGGAGCGCGCGGCGGACATCCGCCAGGTGCTGGGCCTGCGCTCGCAGTTCCCGCAGCTGCGCATCATCATCCTCGGCGCGTCCGAGGGCTGGATGGTCGCCAATGAACTGGCGGCGGCGCGCGTTCCGGTGATCATCAACTCGCTCCAGAACCAGCCGGACACCTTCGAGCGCCTCGGCTCCACCATGAACAACGCCGGCCGCATGGCGGCAGCGGGCGTGACGGTGGCGCTGGGCACCATGGCCCGCGACGAGTCGCATCAGGCCCGTCTCGTCCTGCAGGACGCGGCCAATCTGGTGGGTCAGGCCCGCGTTCCGGGCGGCACCGGCATGAGCTGGGCGGATGCGCTCAAGGCCATCACCCTCAACCCGGCGAAGATCTTCGGCGTGGACAAGGACCTCGGCACGCTGGAGCCGGGCAAGGTGGGCGACGTTGTGGTCTGGAGTGGCGATCCGTTCGATCTGATGCAGGCTCCGACCAACGTGCTTATCGCCGGCAAGGAAGTGAAGCTGGAATCGCGGCAGACCAAGCTGCGTGACCGGTATCTCGGCCTTCAGGGCGAGAGCCTGCCGCTGCACTACCGGTACTGAGCCGACGGATGGAGAGGGTTGCCGGCATCTCCCGCAGGTTGAAAAACAGCGATGCGGAGATAAGCTTGTAGTTGCGGGCACGGCGGCCTGACCTGCGGGTCGGGCCGCTGCTCCGGCGACAGGAGGGGAGGGGTATGGAGTCTCTGATTTTCGCGCTGGTTGCGTTTGTTGGAAGCCATTTCATCCTGTCCCATCCCTTGCGGCACCCTCTCATCCGAACCCTCGGGCGGTCAGGGTTTCTGGGGCTCTACTCCGTGGTCGCCCTGGCCACCTTCGCCTGGGTGGTGATTGCCTACACCAAAGCGCCGACGGTGTTCCTCTGGACCCCGCCGGCGTTTTTCTATCCGCTGACCAATCTGGTGATGCTGGTGGCGCTGATCCTGTTCGTGGGATCGCTCATCCAGCCCAACCCCATGATGGTCCACCCCGTCTCGCCCGAGGGCGCGGCGGTTGCGCCGCCGAACCTGCCCAAGGCGCCCAGGGGCGTCGTTGCTATCACCCGGCACCCGATGATGTGGGGCATCGGCCTGTGGGCGATCAGCCACGCGCTGGTGAACGGCGATGCGGCAACGCTGGCGCTCTGCATCGGCATTACGGTTCTGGCGCTGGGAGGGGCCGTGCTGCAGGACCGGCGCAAGGCCGCCGAGTTCGGGGCCGACTGGAACAGGTTCGTGAACGAGACCGCCTACGTGCCCTTCGGCGCGCAGGCCGCCAAGCGGCTGCCTTGGCGCACCGTCTGGCCCGGCTGGCTGGTGGTGGTGGGCGGCGTCTCCCTGTTCGTTGCACTCGCCTTCTTCCACGAAGCCCTGTTCGGCGTACCCGCCCTGAGGCCATGATCTGACCGGCGCTGGCTGAGCAGTTGGTGTAATTAAACTATAGATATTGCAAAAAACCTATTGACCATCGTCACGATACGTGGCATTCATTTCAGTATGGTCGAAAAGTGTGGCTTTGCCTGAGGCGGTGCCGGGCATGAGGGACATGCTGGTCCGCTTCGGGATCAAGCACGGCTCAACTGGTGGCCTGGCCAGCAGTAGTTTCAGGCGGCAATGATTTCAGCCAGCAATATTTTGAGAATGTCGAGAAAACTTACACTCCCGCCGGCGGCGGTGGGGTGCTCCGTTATAATTTTAACGGCTTAATCATCTGGCCGGCAAATTGCATCGCGACCTGTTCTGGCAAAAAGCAACCGGGGAGACTGACCATGCGGAAGATGCTCATGGCGGTGTTGGCGTGCGTTACCGGGTCCTTGAGCGGGGGTGCAGCGGCATTGCCGACCGCGCCATTCTTTGCGACGGCGGAAATGGTGGCGACGGTGCGAAGCGTGTCGGTCGGCGGTTCCCTGATGGACCGCGACGGCAACTACGTGCGCGACCTGACGCTGGCGGATACGCGGATGCTGCCGTGGAATGTGGGCGACCGGCTGACCGTGCGCTGGGAGCAGCATTCGGACAGTCTGGTGGATTGCACACCGGACAGCACCTCCTTCACCTTCGGCGGGCTGACCCAGCCGACGGCGGGAGGCTTCTCCGGCCCCTGCTACAGCCCGACGGCCGCAAGCTTTGTCGAGCTGGAGCGGGCGCGGGGCGGCACGTCTCCGGTCTGGGACAGCTGGGAGACCATGACGGGCCGTGGCCCGGTCTTCAACCTGGAGACCGGCGAGGTCGTACCTTATCTGGATGTGGTCGATGGACTGGTCACGGACTGCTGCGTCTATCTGTACGATCCGGATGCGGATGAGGTCATCACCGTGGAAAGCAACGGGGCCCAGAACCCGGAAGTCCCGTCATGGCCAGTCCAGTTCTTATGGTTCACAATCTTTGATGGCGCAGACGGTGGCGGTGGCATGACTCTGTATTCCTCCCAGGAGCTCGGCATTTTTGAATGGGAGGATCCGGATACGGGAGGGACGATTTTTCTCGGTTCGCTTGAGGAAGGCTATTTCGGCGTCTCGTTCGATGTGGAGTGGCGCAGCACCTTCCAGACGGAGCAGACGGAAGTGCCCGAGCCTGCCTCGCTGGCCCTGATCGGCGCGGGTCTGCTGGCGGCATCCGGGTTGAGGCGCAAGCGCCGCTGTGTGAGCCCGATTTGACGGGAAGCCGCCCGGCAAACAGGGGGGCATTTCAGAAGAAAATGGTCGAATAGACCGGCGTCCGGCCGCGTCCGGCGGGAGCCAAAGCGCCCGCCTCAACTTCTTCTGTGCGCTGCGTGCAGTGGCGTGGCCCCCGTGTCGGGGCG
>NZ_DATBUP010000052.1:0-39407 GCF_036515995.1 Pedomonas sp.
TTTGGCTTCCGTAACTTAGCCATTCGCCTTGATAACGGATGCGAATTAATCGTTAGCCCTGTCGACTGTCCCACCAAACCTGCTGTTCAGTCCACAATGTGGATGGCGGGCATGGGCTTCTGGCGGACGGTCTCGAAACCCGCAGCCACTTCGTCGGCGATGGCAAGGAACGCGCCGCCTGCCGTGCTGGACGGATTGCAGACGACAACCGGGTGACCGGTATCGGAGCATTCGCGCACCTGCATGGTGAGCGGAATTTCGCCGAGGAACGGTACCCCGATTTCCGACGCAGCATCCCGCGCGCCACCGTGGCCGAAGATGTGGCTGGTGCTGCCGCAGCTTGGGCAGACGAACGTGCTCATGTTCTCGACAACGCCGAGAATGGGCACGCTCACCTTCTGGAACATGGTGACGGCCTTGCGGGCGTCGATGAGCGCCAGATCCTGCGGGGTGGAGACGACGACCGCGCCTGCCAGCGGTGTGCGCTGGGCCAGCGTCAGCTGAATGTCGCCCGTGCCCGGCGGCATGTCGAGCACCAGCACGTCGAGCGGGCCCCACGCCACGTCCGTCATCATCTGCATCAGCGCGGAAGTGGCCATCGGCCCGCGCCAGATCATGGCCGCACTTTCCTCCACCAGCAGGCCGATGGACATGGCCTTGATGCCGAAGGCTTCCAGCGGGCGCAGCTTCTTGCCGTCCGTCTCCGGCTTCTTGTTGAGGCCGAGCAGCTTGGGGACGGACGGGCCGTAGATGTCCGCATCGAGCAGGCCGACGTCGAGCCCCAGATGAGCAAGGCCCAGCGCCAGGTTGGCGGCCACGGTGGATTTGCCGACGCCGCCCTTGCCGGAGGCGACGGCGATGATCCGGCCGACCTGCGCAATGCCTGACGGCTCCTGCGAGGGTGCGCCATGGCCGCCATGACCGGAAGACGGGGAAGTGCCGGAGCGTGCAGCCTCGGACGGGCGTTCGGCGGTCATCACCACGGTCACGCCGGCAACGCCGGGGAGCGCGCGCACGGCCCGCTCCGCCGCCTCGCGCAGGGGCTCCTTTGTGCGGCCGGCAGCGGGATCGACCTCCAGCACGAAGCCGACCTGATCACCGCGGATGGTCACCCCGGTGACGAAACCCGACGCGACAATGTCGCGCCCCGTGGCCGGATCTGTGACCGAACGCAAGGTGTCCAGGATGATTTCGCGGTTTAAAGTCATGGCGCAAGGCTCGCATTTGTCGAATTTGGCGCTTATATAAGCCCTCAAGCACGAGGAAAGCAGCAGGAATAGAATGCCCTGGCAAAACAATGGTGGTAGCGGCGGCCCATGGGGGTCTGGAGGCGGTTCCGGCGGTGGTCCGCGCAATCCCTGGGGCGGTGGCTCCGGGGGCGGTGGCGGCGGCGGCGGGCAACAGCCTCCCAATCTTGATGATCTGATCCGGCGCGGACAAGAGCGTCTGCGCGCAACCCTGCCCGGCGGCACGGGTGGCGGAAACGTTCTCGGCCTGGCCGTGGGCGCGCTCGTTCTGCTGTGGCTTGCCACATCCTCGATCTATCGGGTGAACGCGGACGAGGTGGGTGTGGTTCAGCGGTTCGGCGCATATGTGCGCCAGAGCTACCCGGGCCTGCACTTCAAGCTGCCGGCGCCGTTCGAGACGGTGACCAAGCCCAAGGTGACGCAGGAAAACACCATCGAGATCGGCGCTGCCGACCGTGCGACCGAAACGCTGGTGCTGACCTCTGACCAGAACATCGTGGACATTTCCTACACGGTGCGCTGGAAAATTTCCGACGCGCCGAACTTCCTGTTCCGCGTGGCCAACCCCGAGCTGACCATTCGCGAAGTGGCGGAATCCGCCATGCGCGAGGCCATCTCCTCCACGCCGCTGAACGCCGCCATCGGCGAGCAGCGCGGTCAGGTGGCCCAGCGGGTGCAGAACCGCATGCAGGAAGTGCTGGACAGCTACGATGCAGGCGTTGAAGTGACCGGCGTGTTCTTCCGCCAGGTGGACCCGCCGGCGGCCGCGGAGCAGGCATTCAAGGACGTGTCCGCCGCGCAGCAGGACGCCCAGAGCTTCCTCAACCAGGCGAACGCCTACCGGCAGCAGCTGGTGGCCAAGGCGCAGGGCGAGGCGGCCCGCTTCAATGCGGTGTACGAGCAGTACAAGCTGGCCCCGGCCGTGACGCGCAAGCGCATCTATCTGGAAACCATGGAAGACGTGCTCTCTGACGTGGACAAGGTGATCCTCGACTCCAGCAGCAACAACGTGGTTCCCTACCTGCCGCTGAACGAGCTGAACAAGCGGCGCGCGGCTTCCGCGGCCACGACGGCACAAGATTAACCGGAGGCCAGAACAGACATGTCCCGTTCCTTCCTTGGCATTGTCGCGCTGGCGGTTCTCGGCCTGATCGTGCTGTCCAGCGCCATGTTCACCGTCAGCGAAACCCAGCAGGCCATTGTCCTGCGCCTGGGCAAGCCGCAGCGCATCATTCGCGACCCCGGCATCTCCTTCAAGGTGCCGCTCATCGAGAACATCATCTTCCTCGAGAAGCGCATCCTCGACCTCGACATGCCGCAGCAGGAAGTGCTGTCGACCGACCAGCTGCGGCTGGTGGTGGACGCCTTCGCCCGCTTCCGCATCGTCGATCCGCTGACCACCTATCGCTCCGTGGGTTCGGAAGAAGGCGCAAAGCGCCGCCTGTCCGGCATTCTGGCCTCGCGCCTGCGCGACGAGCTGGGCCGCCAGCCGTTCACCGCGCTGCTCTCTCCCGAGCGCGGCGAGGTGATGGAAGTGGTGCAGAACTCGGTCAACCGCGAAGCCAAGCGCTTTGGCGCGGAGATCGTGGACGTCCGGATCAAGCGCGCCGACCTGCCCACCGGCGATCCGCTGAACTCGGCGTTCGAGCGCATGCGCACGGCGCGTCAGCAGGAAGCCCGCGCCATCCGCGCACAGGGCGCGAAGCAGGCTGAAATCATTCGCGCTGAGGCCGACTCCGAGGCGGCGAAGATCTACGCCGACAGCTTCGGTCAGGATCCCGAGTTCTTCGCCTTCTACCGCTCGATGCAGGCCTATCGCCAAGCGATGGTGAAGGAAAACACCTCGATCATCCTCTCGCCGCAAAGCGAGTTCCTGCAGCAGATGCAGGGCCGCCGCTAATCCGGCGACGCGGGCTCTCGCGGCGCGGCGGCGACACATGCCGCTGCGCCGCGCCCAGCCTGTCCCTTGCTGGCCGGTCCCTCTCCGGCCTGCCTTCTTCCCCAACGGGTGATGCCAGACGCCTCTATGGTGGACTTCTTTTCCGCACTCGCCGTGGCCCTGATCCTCGAGGGAGCGGCCTACGCCCTTTTTCCCGATGCCATGCGCCGCATGATCGTGCAGGTTCTGGCCACGCCCGACAGGATTGTACGGGCGGCTGGTCTCGCTGCGGCGTTCATTGGTCTTATTCTACTATGGCTCGCCCGCAGCGGCACTTGATCGTGCTAGGGTCTTGCGACCATAACGAATACAAAACAAGATAACCAATCAGGAGAACTGACCCGTGCGTAGCCGCTTTACCGTTCTTCGTTCGGCAATGCTTGCCGTTGCCCTCGCCGGCACGGCCATCGGGGCTGTACAGGCACCGGCGCTGGCGCGCCCGGCTCCTGAGAGCTTTGCAGATCTCGCCGCGCAGCTTCAGCCGGCGGTCGTGAACATCTCGACGACGCAGCAGGTGGAAGTGGGCCGCCAGATCCCCGGCATGCCCCAGCTTCAGCCGGGCTCTCCGCTTGAGGAATTCTTCCGCCGCTTCATGGAAGAGCGCGGCCAGAGCGAAGGCGGCGAGGGGGAGCCGATCACCCGCGAGGCACGCTCGCTGGGCTCCGGCTTCATCATCGATCCGGAAGGCTACATCGTCACCAACAACCACGTCATCACCGGCCGCGACGGCCAAACGGTGGTGGACAAGATCACGGTCATCCTGAACGACGACCGCCGCTTCGAAGCGCGCGTGGTGGGCCGGGACCCGGCAACCGATCTGGCACTTCTGAAGGTGGAGGCCAAGGGCCTGCCCTACGTGCAGTGGGGCGACAGCACCAAGGCGCGCGTGGGTGACTGGGTGCTGGCCATCGGCAACCCGTTCGGCCTCGGCGTGACGGTGACGGCGGGCATCGTCTCGGCCCTGCATCGCGAGATCGGTGTGGGCCAGTATGACCGCCTGATTCAAACCGATGCCTCGATCAACCGGGGCAACTCGGGCGGCCCGATGTTCGACAACAACGGCCGGGTCATCGGCATCGCCACCGCCATCCTGTCGCCCACCGGCGGCAACATCGGCATCGGCTTCGCCATTCCGGCGGATCAGGCCAAGCCGATCGTTGATCAGCTGCGCAGCCTGGGCAAGGTGCGTCGCGGCTGGCTCGGCGTGCGCATCCAGCCGGTGACGGAAGATATCGCGGCGGGTCTGGGCTTCAAGGAGCCCAAGGGTGCGATCGTTGCCGGCATTGAGGACAACACCCCGGCCGGACGCGCGGGCGTGCGCCAGGGCGACGTGATCCTGAAATTCGACGGCAAGGAAGTGAATCGCCAGCAGTCGCTCCAGTCCATCGTGTCCGATACCACCATCGGCTCGACCGTGAACATGGAGATCCTGCGCGAGGGCAAGCCCGCCACGCTGCGCGTAACGGTTGCCGAGCGCCCGGATGGCGACGGCGCACCGCCGGCACCGGAGACGCAACAGGAGGACACCAAGTCCAACGGCGACAGGGTCACCAGCCAGCACCTCGGCCTCGGCCTGCAGCCGCTGACGGCGGAAGTGCGCCAGCGCCTCGGCCTCGGCGCGGACGTGACCGGCGTTGTTATCTCCAACGTGAACCCGGCCAGCGATGCCGCCGCCAAGGGCCTGCGCCCCGGCGACGTGCTGCTGGGCATCAACCAGAAGCGCGTCTCCGCGCCGGCCGAAGCGGCCGCGCTGGTGGACGAGGCCCGCAACTCCGGCCGTGACGCGGTGGTGCTGCTGGTGCAGCGCGGCCCGGACGTCATCCACATCGGCGTCAAGATGATGGCGGTGAAGGAAAAGACGGCGGCCCCGGCCAAGAAGTAAATCTGAACACCACAGGCCGATTATCCAGCTTCCCCCGCCCGAGGCCCGTCCTTCGGCGGGGGAACTGCTTTGAAGGGGGGCGCCATGCAGAAAGACGCAACGATCCGGTTCGCACGATCGAAAGACGCGAATGCCATTGCGGCGCTGCACACTGCCAACTGGCGGGACGCCTATCGCGGCATCATGCCGGATGAGTATCTGGATGGCCCGCTTGCCGCCGAGATGCAGTTGGCCTGGACGGGTAAGCTCGCCGACATGGCCGCAGGCAACTCTGCCGTGCTGGTTGCGGAGGAAGGCGGCGCGCTGGCGGGCTTCATTCGCATCGTGCCAAACGCCGATCCCCGCTGGGGTCACTACATCGACAACCTGCACATCGCCCTTGGCACGCGCGGCGGCGGCCTCGGGCGCAAGCTGTTCAACGCGGGCGCAGACTGGGCCGCAGAATGGGCTAAGGGACGCGACGGCACCCAAGGGCTGTATCTGTTCGTCTATGCCGACAATGGCGCTGCACGGGCCGCCTACGCCCGCTGGCAGGGCAAGGAAGTGGAGGAGTTCCTCGACGACGCGCCCCACGGCGGAAAGATCCCGGCAGTGCGGGTGGCGTGGGACGCGGTTTCCTGACCAGTTTATTCGCAGGAGGGGCTTACCCCTCCTGTTTGCCTTGGATCGTACGCGCGTTTTTTACTTCTCGACCGACAATCTAAAAATTATAGTCTGTATGTGGTAATTCAGCGGCTGGTCGAGAGGTTCAGAATGCGAATGTCCGTTGCTGCCACTCTCTTACTGGTGCTTGGCTTGCCTTCATTCAGTCCTGCATTCGCAGGTGCCGAGGCTGAAAAAGGCGCACTACCAACAGCGGCGCCTGTCGAGGAGGTATTCCGCGAATGGATCAGCGTTTTCAATTCCGGCGACAAGGCAGGCATCAAGGCATTCTACGGCAGATATCTCGACGACCCGGAGCCGACATTTGCAATCGACCAGGCAGAAGACACCTGCGGCTTCGATGTGGTGCGGATGGAGCCGGCGACGCGAACGCCGCTGGCCATGAGCGTGCTGCTGGCCGAGCGGTGCTTTCCGGCTCTGCACCGGCTGACCATCAAATTCGCAGTGGCCGGTGATACCGTACCGAAAGAGTTCAAGCTGAAATCATTCGCGCTGTCGCCCCAGAGCGCGATCGACGCAATGGTGGCAACGGCGGACCGGCTGGCGGCGCGCCAGAAGTTTGCCGGGGCGCTGCTGGTTGCCAACGGCAACGGCGAGGTGTGGAGTGAGGGCTGGGGCACTCTGAACAAGACGGAGAAAGCCCTGATCACGGCCGACACGCCGATGTTCCTTGCATCAGCGGGCAAGATGTTCACCGCCGTTGCGGTGTTGCAATTGGTGGCACAAGGCAAGGTCGACCTGGATGCCCCGTTCGGGCGGTACCTGACCGACTACCCCAACAAGGACATGGCGACGGCAACGATCCGCCAGTTGCTTCAGCACAGGGGCGGCACGGATGATATTGGCATCCTTGCGCGCGACGAGGGGCCCAATCGGGCGCGGGTCCGGACCATTGATGACATCATTCAATTAAATGGCGCACGCGCTCCGCTTTTCCCGCCGGGAAGCAAGTTTGACTATTCAAACTACGGCTTCCTGCTGCTCGGAGCGGTGGTCGAACGCGTGAGCGGTCAGACCTACTACGACTATGTGAAGCGCCACATATTCGAGCCGGCTGGCATGACCAATGCCGGTTTTCCTGACCTTGAACATCTGGAAGGCGTCGCGACCGGCTATACCACCTTTTTCGGCGAAGAGCCTGAGCTTATCTCACATCGGGATGTGCTGCCGTGGCGCGGAACGCCTGCCGGGGGCGGCGTGGCGAGCGCGAACGACATGCTTGGGTTCTTCCGTGCCCTGAGCGCGGGCAAGATGCTTCCGCCCGGCTTGCTGGAGCTGGCAACGACGCCGGGTGACCCGTCGTGGTACGGCCTCGGCTTTGTTACCGTTCGCGGCGACTCTTCATATTGGGGCCACGGCGGCGACTCGTACGGCATGAATGTGGCGGCAAGCTATTATCCGGAAAGCGGCACGATCTTCCTCTGTCTGGCCACCCGCGATAGTGCCTGCGGTCGACTCCACTCCCGCTGGCATCACCGCACATATGGGCTGACGAAGTAGGTGGCCTGGCGAAGTAGCCAGGCTTTCCCACACAAAAAAGCGGCGCATGAAGCGCCGCTTTTTCTGATTCTGGGATTGGCCTTTGGGGCTTAGCCGGCCTTGGCCACCGTTGCCGAATCCGGTGCGCGGTCGCCGGGCTGGGCGTCGAGCAGTTCCTTCAGGAATGCGCCCTTGTTGGCGACGGTGGTGCCGTCGCTGCGCAGGTCGGTGCGGATGTTGCTGTCGGCGTGCTGGGCGTTGGCGTCTTCCAGCAGGGCTTCTTCGCCAGCGGACTTGGGCGCAACCTGCGCGCCTGCGCCGAACAGGGCCTCGACGGCCTGGCTCTGTGCGTCCACTTCCTGAGCGCGCGGCTCACCCGGCCGCGGAGGGCGCAGGTTGAAATCCGGCGGCAGGACCAGCGGGGCCTGACGGGCCACGGCCAGTTCGTCCGGCCCGCCGGTGGACGAGCTGAAATTCTTGGGGCCGCTGCTGCAGCCGGAGAGGGCCAGAAGGGCCGCGGCGCTTAGCCCGAGAAGGGTGCGGGTGCTGATCATTCTGCCGACTCCACTTTGTCGTTCTGTTCCTGCTTTCTTAGGCTGAGAAGCAGGATGACTGCAACGCCGATGGTGATGGCCGCATCGGCGACGTTGAACACATAGCCCCAGTACGGGATGCCTTTGACGTCGATAAAATCCGCCACGGCTCCGAAGCGGACCCGATCGATGATGTTGCCGATGGCCCCGCCGAGAATGGCGGACAGCGCCACCGCCTGCCAGCGGTTGTTCTCCCGCCACATCCACACGGCAACGCCGATGGCGATGGCGGCGGTGAGCGCGGTCAGCAGCCAGCGGCCGAGATCGCTCTCGGCGGTGAGCAGGCCGGTGGAGACGCCGCGGTTCCACACCATGGTGAGGTGCAGGAAGCCGTCGATCACCGGTACGGTGAACTTCTCCGGCAGGCGGAAAACGTCCAGAATCCACCACTTGGACACCTGATCCGCCACGAGCACGAACGCGGCGAAGATCAGGCCCAGCGACCGGTGGTACATGCGCGGCGGCTCACCCTCACTGGAAGGACGCGGCCAGCCGGAGAAGGCCGGGTCAGGCCGCATTTACCACCTCATCGCAGCGAATGCACAGCTCGGGACGAGCCGGATCAGCGCCTACTTCCGGCAGAACCTGCCAACAGCGGCCGCACTTGTGGCCTTCCGCCCGTGCCGTGAGCACGGCGACGCCGGCAACGTCTTCCAGAGTGAAGGCATCGGCCGGGGCGTCGTCGAGCGAGACCTTGAGGCCGGACGTGATGCTGATCTCCGCCATGTCCACGGTCGAGAGCAAGTGTGCGTCCGCCGATTCCGTGACATACAGCGTCGGCGCGGATTCAAGCGACGAGCCGATGGTCTTGTTGCGGCGGTCCACTTCCAGTGCGCCGGTGACGACCGAGCGGACCTCGCGGATGCGCTTCCACTTGGAGGCCAGTTCGGTGTTGCGCCACTCGGGCGCGATCTCCGGCCACAGCTCCAGATGCACCGAGCCATCTTCCGACGGGTAGCGGCTCTGCCAGGCTTCCTCGGCGGTGAAGACGAGGATGGGGGCCAGCCACGTGGTCAGGCAGCGGAACAGCAGGTCCATGACCGTGCGGCAGGCGCGGCGGCGGGTATCGTCCACCGCGTCGCAGTAGAGGCTGTCCTTGCGGATGTCGAAGTAGAACGACGACAGGTCGTTGATGCAGAAGCTGTGCAGCGCCGTGTAGTACGGGTTAAAGTCGAACCCGTTGGCGTGCTTGCGCAGGTGCTCGTCCATCTCGACGAGGCGGTGCAGCACCCACTGCTCCAGCTCCGGCATTTCTTCGACCGGCAGCTTCTCGGCGTCGGTGAAGCCGTCGAGCGCGCCCAGCAGGTAGCGCAGGGTGTTGCGTAGCTTGCGGTAGGCGTCCACCTGACCGGCGAGGATCTCCTTGCCGATGCGAACGTCGTTGAAATAGTCGGTCGAGACCACCCACAGGCGCAGGATGTCCGCGCCGTTTTCCTTGATGATGGTCAGCGGGTCGATGACGTTGCCCTTGGACTTGGACATCTTCTCGCCCTTGCCATCGAGCGTGAAGCCGTGGGTCATCACCGCGTTGTACGGCGCGCGGCCACGGGTGCCGCAGCTCTCCAGCAGGGAGGACTGGAACCAGCCGCGATGCTGGTCGGAGCCTTCAAGGTAGAGGTCCGCCGGCCACTGGAGGGCGGGCCACTTGCCGCTTTCCAGCACGAAGCTGTGGGTGGAGCCGCTGTCGAACCAGACGTCCAGAATGTCCTTGGCCTGCTCGAAGTCCTCGGCGCTGTAGTCGTTGCCGAGGAACTCCTGCGCCGGGGTGACGTACCACGCGTCCGCGCCGCCCTGCTTCACCGCCTCGACGATGCGGGCGTTGACGGCGTCATCGCGCAGGATCTCGCCGGTCTTCTTGTTCACGAACACGGTGATGGGCACGCCCCACGCGCGCTGGCGGGATAGCACCCAGTCCGGGCGGCCTTCCACCATCGAGCGGATGCGGTTCTTGCCCTGGCTCGGCACCCAGGTGGTGTCGTCGATCGCCTGCAGCGCGGTCGCGCGCAGGCCGGTCTTGTCCAGGCTGACGAACCACTGCGGCGTGTTGCGATAGATGAGCGGGGCCTTGGAGCGCCACGAGTGCGGGTAGCTGTGGACCATGTCGCCCTGCGACAGCAGTGCGCCCACGCCTTCCAGCAGTTCGCAGACCTTGGGGGCGACCTTGTACACGTGCTCGCCCGCAACCAGCGCCACATAGGCGTAGTAGCGGCCGTCCTCCGCCACGGTGAACGGCGCTTCGATGCCGAACTTCTGGCCGACGGCGAAGTCTTCCTCGCCATGGCTCGGCGCGGTGTGGACAAGGCCGGTACCGGTGTCGGTGGTGACGTGATCGCCCGGCAGCAGGGGCACGTCGAAGTCGTAGTGGCCGCCCGCCTCCGGGTGGCCGCGCCACGGGTGGGCGCAAATGGTGCCTTCAAGCTGCGCGCCGAGCAGGGACTCGGTGACGCTCCACGCGGTGATGCCGGTGCGGGTGGCGAATTCCGCCAGCAGGCTTTCTGCCACCAGGAAGCGGTCGCCGACCTTGGCGCGGGCCTTGTCGGTGACTTCCGTCACGTCGATGACGAGGTAGGTCAGCTCCGGCCCGTAGGCGATGGCGCGGTTGGCCGGGATGGTCCACGGGGTGGTGGTCCAGATCACGGGGCGGGCCTTCAGCAGCACGGCGCGCGGGCTGGAGACGACGGGGAAGGCCACGTCGATCATGGTCGAGGTGTGGTCGTGGTATTCCACTTCCGCCTCGGCCAGCGCGGTCTTTTCCACCGGCGACCACATCACGGGCTTGGAGCCACGATAGAGGCTGCCGTTCATGGCGAACTTCAGCAGTTCGTCAACGATGGTGGCCTCGGCCTCGAAGGCCATGGTGGTGTAGGGGTTCTCCCAGTCGCCCGTGATGCCGAGGCGCTTGAACTGCTCGCGCTGCACGCCCAGCCAGTGGGCGGCAAACGCACGGCATTCCTTGCGGAACTCGACCGGGTCGACCTCGTCCTTGTTCTTGCCCTTCTTGCGGTACTGCTCCTCGATTTTCCACTCGATGGGCAGGCCGTGGCAGTCCCAGCCGGGGACGTAGGGCGCATCCTTGCCCTGCATCTGCTGGGCGCGGGTGATGACGTCCTTCAGGATCTTGTTGAGTGCGTGACCGATGTGAATGTCGCCGTTCGCATACGGCGGGCCGTCATGCAGGATGAACTTCGGCCGGCCGGCGGCCTGTTCGCGCAGGCGCTGGTACAGGCCCAGCTTCTCCCAGCGCTCCAGCCACTTGGGCTCCTGCGCGGCCAGACCCGCCTTCATCGGGAAGCCGGTCTTGGGCAGGAAGACGGTGGCGCGGAAATCGGTCTTGGCGTCTTGGCTGTTGTCAGCGGTCATGTGGGGCACTCAAAAATGGCGTGTGGTTCAGGTTTTCGAAGCAAGCAAAACAACCCCGGCCCCGAGCAAGTTACGAGGCCGGGCCACTAATTCGGAGATCAAACCGGAACCCAAGCATGTGCCCGGTTCTAGCGGGGAAGCAGTGAGGTGTCGAGGGCCATGGGCGGCGGATTGGCTGCCAGAACGGGCGGCTCCGGGCGACCGGTACAAAAAAAGACGCCGACACGATTGTGCCGGCGCCAGGGTTCAGGGGAGGAAATCAGATCAGTGAGGACAGATCTAATACACCAGGTCAGCGGGTACGCGCTGGCGGCAGAGCCGTCTGAAGTTCGGGGGAGAGACGCGCGAACCCGAAGTCCCGTTGCCGAAGCCGCAACATTGCCCCGGCGAGGCTGTTAGTAGTGGTTCGTGGCTGAACTGTAACTGAATGCTAAGTGACGAAATTGTGAACCGAACGTTCAGTTGGGATTCTCGCACTCCGGACTGCACCCTTTCGCCGCCGACGGATGAGCAAGGGCAGTCAGGATCTGGCATTCGGACACCCGGCCGTGGGCGCAGTGCTCGATCAGGTGGGTGAGCTCGGCCTCCAGCGCCTGAAGCTGGGCAATCTTGCGCTGAACATCGGTGAGGTGCTCGCGCGCGATATGGTCGGCATCCACGCACGGCTGGTCCGGATGCCCGGCAAGCTGGATGAGAGCGGTGATCGCCTCGATGGAAAAGCCCAGATCCCGCGCCTGACGGATGAAGTTGAGCCGGTCGAGATGCGTTCGGCCATAAACGCGCCGATTGCCCGCCGTGCGCGGCGGCTCCGGCAGAAGGCCGATGGATTCGTAATAGCGGATGGTGGGGATCTTCACCCCCGTCTCGCGGGAGAGGTCGCCAATCGTGTGGGCCATGAAAAAGCCTCTTGCTCCTCTAGTGACTAGAGATCGTAGATAGGAAGCCATCGAGATCGAGGGAAGAGTCGCAAGGAGCAGGATGATGGCGGGCAGTTGCGGGATGCAAAAGACACAGGCCTCGACAGCGTGCGGCTGTTCGAGCGGCACGGTGACGTTCGACGGCACGGACCGGCGCTACCGGCAGGTGCTGTGGATCGTGATCATACTCAACGCCGTGATGTTCTTCGTCGAAATGGGCGGCGGCCTTGCGGCGGACTCGCTGGCGCTGCAGGCGGACAGCCTGGACTTCGCGGGCGACGCCATGACCTACGGCCTGTCGCTGGCGGTCATCGGCATGGCGGCGAGCGTGCGCGCCAAGGCGGCGCTGCTCAAGGGAATCAGCCTGGGTGTGGTGGCCGCCTATGTGCTGGGTGCGGCGCTCTACCGGACATTCGTGGTGGGTTCGCCGGAGCCGCTGACCATGGGCCTGATCGGCTTCCTCGCGCTGGCGATCAACCTCGGCTCGGTGGCGCTGCTGTGGAAATGGCGCGACGGCGACGCCAACGTGAAGTCCGTCTGGCTCTGCTCCCGCAATGACGCCATCGGCAACCTCGCCGTCCTTGGCGCGGCAGGCGTCGTTGCCATCACCGGTACTCAGTGGGCGGACCTTGCGGTTGCTGCGCTGATGTCCTTCCTGTTCCTCTCCACCTCCGTGCAGGTGATCAAGGCCGCGCGGAGGGAACTAGCGACGGCGTGAGGGTTCAGGAGTTCGGGTGCGATGCAAGGGGGCGCTGACCCCTTTGCCATCTTCCAGTCATGAGAAAGGGCCGCACTCGTGAGGAGAGGCGGCCCTTTTGTATGTCTCAGCCCTTCACCTTCGTCGCCAGCCAGACGATGTGGCGGGTGCCGTGGGCGCGGACGACCTTTTCCTCCACCTCGAACCCGGCGCGCTTCAGGCGGTTGGTGAAGGGCATGTTGCCGGTAATCGACCACACGGCGAGGATGCCGCCGGGCTTCAGGGCATCCCGGGCATCCAGCAGGCCGCGGCGCTTGTAGAGCGCGTTGTTGGAATCCTGCACCAGGCCTTCGGGGCCGTTGTCCACGTCCAGGAGGATGGCGTCGTAGGCCGCGCCGGGGAAGATGAACTCGGCAACGTCGGCCACGGCGAGGCTGAGGCGGCGGTCCTCAAGGCAATCCCCGAAGATGTCGGCCATGTGGGTCTTCGCCCAGGTGAGGATGTCCGGGACCAGCTCTGCAACCGTGATCTTGGCGTCCGGCCCCAGCGTGCGCAGGGCGGCACGCAGGGTGAAGCCCATGCCGAGGCCGCCGATGAGCAGCTTGGCCGAGGGCGTGTCCTTCAGCCGCTCGCACACCAGCGTCGCCAGCGCTTCTTCCGACTTGCTGAGGCGGCTGTTCATCAGCTCGATGTTGCCGAGCATGATGGAAAACTCGGTGTCGCGCTTGAACAGCTGGAGCTGGCCGCCATCGGGCAGGGGGGCAGTGTCGAGCTGGATGCGGGGCTTCATGGGCGGTCTCCGGTTACGCGGGCATGAGGGGCGCTCGCCCCACTTGTAGAAGAAACGACCAAAACAAATGGGAGGCAACCGGGTTGGCTGCCTCCCTTGTTCCGTGTGTTCAGAAGCGGGCGGGCGATCAGGCGCAGGCGGCCTTCATGCCCAGCTTCTTGAGAAGGTCGGTGTCGCGATTCTCTGCCGGGTTCGGCGTGGTCAGCAGCTTCTCGCCGTAGAAGATCGAGCTGGCGCCGGCCATGAAGCAGAGGGCCTGCAGCTCGTCGGACATGGTCTCGCGGCCAGCCGACAGGCGGACGACCGACTTGGGCATAATGATGCGGGCAACAGCGATGGTGCGCACGAACTCGAGGCTTTCCAGCTCGTCCTTACCGTAGAGCGGCGTGCCCTTCACCTGCACTAGGCGGTTGATGGGAACGGACTGCGGGTGTTCTGGCAGGGTGGCAAGCGCGTGCAGCATGCCGACGCGATCCTCGCGGGTCTCGCCCATGCCGACGATGCCGCCCGAGCAGACGTTGATGCCTGCCTGACGCACATTGGCGAGGGTCTCCAGCCGGTCGTCGAACGAGCGGGTGGTGATGATTTCCTTGTAGTGCTCGGGCGAGGTATCGATGTTGTGGTTGTAGTAGTCGAGACCGGCGTCGGCGAGCTTCTTGGCCTGATGGGCCTCCAGCATGCCGAGGGTCACGCAGGCCTCAAGGCCCAGATCCTTCACGCCCTCGATCATCTGCGAGATGGCGTCGATGTCGCGGTCCTTCGGACGGGTCCAGGCAGCGCCCATGCAGAAGCGGGACGCGCCCGCTTCCTTGGCGGCGCGGGCCTGTTCCAGCACCAGGTCAACGTCCATCAGCTTGTCGGCCTTCAGGCCGGTGTCCTTGGCGAACTTGGCCGACTGCGGGCAGTAGGCGCAATCTTCCGCGCAGCCGCCGGTCTTGATGGACAGAAGCTGGGAGAGCTGAACGGTATTGGCCGCATGATACTGACGGTGAAGCGTCTGGGCTTCGTAAACCAGATCGAGGAAAGGCCGGTCGAACAGCGCGTGGATTTCCTCGCGAGTCCAATCGTTACGAATGGCAGCGTCAGTCATGTGCGGTCAGTCCTTCCCTCGCTTCTTGTTGTGCGGCAGCGGTAATGGGCGCGAGACGCGGGGTCAACGCCTCTTTGTCCGGGCTGCGATGGGGCGATAGCATGCCGACTCGAGCCGGGATGTTCGGGGCCAGAGTCTTGCTAGGCCGGAGTCGTTCTAGGCCTGCGTCTTGGCAACGGGCCGGGGCGGCTTGAAACGGTTATACCCATAGCCGGGCTGGCGCAGGATCTTGAGCGCGGTGGCGCAATCGATGCTGATCTGGCTGCGCAGCGCATTCAGTCCGTCGAACCGCATCTCGGGGCGAATGAATTCAACCAGCTCAACCCGCACGTTCTGGCCGTAAAGGTCGCCGGAGAAGTCGAACAGGTGGGCCTCCAGCAGCTCGCGCGGCGGCGTGAACGTGGGGCGGATGCCGATGTTGGCGACGCCTTCGACCACCCGGCCGTCCGGCAGCACCATGCGAATGGCATAGACGCCGTAGCGGGGGCGGGAATAGTCGCCCAGCGTGACGTTGGCAGTGGGGAAGTTGATGGTGCGGCCCCGCTGGTCTCCGCCTTCCACAACGCCCTCGATCGCCCACCAGCGCCCGAGCAGGCGAGAGGCAGCGGCAACGTCGCCCTCCGCCAGTTTCGTGCGGATGAGGGTGGAGGAGACGACCTCGTCGCCATCCGTGCGCACGGGCGCGACGACGGCGGATACCATACCGTTGGCGGCGGCCAGCGCCTGCAGAGTCTCGGTGGTGCCGGCGCGGGCCTTGCCGAAGGTGAAATCGTAACCGGAAGTAACGCCCTTCAGGCGCAGCCGGTCAACCAGCACGGTCTGGAAGAAGTCTTCGGGGGACAGCGCCGCAAGCGCGGCATCGAACGGGAGCACGACAAGGGCATCAACGCCGAAGGCCTCAAGCAGCCGCGCGCGCTCGGCAATGGAGGTGAGCTGGAACGGCGGCTCCTCGGGCCGGAAGAATCGGGCAGGGTGAGGGTCGAAGGTGATGACCAGCAGCGGCCCACCACAAGCGGCGGCAAGCTCGCCCGCTCGCCGGACCACGGCCTGATGACCGGGGTGAAATCCATCGAAGTTGCCGAGGGCTGCAACACCGCCCGCCAGATACTCCGGCAAGGGCTGCTGCCCGGTAATCAGTTCCATGAGACGACTTCCATTTTGCGGCGTCTATAGAACTCCAGCGCCGCTGCGCCAAGCCCTACAATCTCAACAATTCATCATCGTTGTTCTGGAGGAGCGCTCTGCTTAACCGAAAATTTAGGACACCTACGTAGCTTGCCTGACAAGCAGGGAGCCGGGGAAGGCTTCCTGATGTGGTAAAATCTTAGCTGCGGGTAACAACATGGCTGTCGACCTCTCCATGCCGATCCTGATCGTGGACGACTACAAGACGATGTTGCGAATCGTCCATAACCTTTTGAAACAGATCGGTTTTGAGAACATCGACGAAGCGACGGACGGCTCGATGGCGCTCTCCAAGATGCGTCGCAAGAAGTATGGTCTGGTCATCTCCGACTGGAACATGGAGCCGATGACCGGTTACGAGCTTCTGAAGGAAGTGCGCGCGGACGCCGAACTGAAGGCCACGCCGTTCATCATGGTCACGGCCGAATCGAAGACGGACAACGTCATCGCGGCAAAGAAGGCCGGTGTGAACAACTACATCGTGAAGCCCTTCAACGCGCAGACGCTGAAGCAGAAGCTGGTTTCGGTTCTCGGCGAGTTCTAAGCCGCGCGTAGACCTCTGCCCGCCAGAATCGATGGCGGGTCGACCGATCGCCACAAAGAAGGCCGCCCGATTCCGGCGGCCTTTTGGCGTTTGTGCACGTGATTGGCCGGGGCAAGACCCGGCGGCGAGGCCGGGAGGCTCCTTTGGTCAGGAGCCCCCCGGCCTCCGTTGGCCGCATCAGGCGGCGACGTAGCCCATCACGGACTTTGTCTCGAGGAATTCGAGCAGGCCGTGGACGCCGAACTCCCGGCCGTTGCCGGACTGCTTGTAGCCGCCGAACGGAGCGCGCGGGTCCATCGGCGCGCCGTTGATGTGGACCATGCCTGCGCGCAGCTGGCGGGCGACCTTCTGGGCCCGCTCAAGGCTGCCGGAGGTCACGTAGGCCGAAAGGCCATAGGGCGTGTCGTTGGCGATGCGCACGGCCTCTTCCTCGGTGTCGTAGGGGATGAGGACGAGCACCGGCCCAAACACTTCCTCGCGGGCGATGGTCATGTCGTTGGTGACGTCGGCGAAGATGGTCGGGCGCACGTAGTAGCCGACGTCCAGCCCTTCCGGCTTGCCGGGGCCGCCGGTGACGACGCGCGCGCCTTCGTCGATGGCGGTCTGGATCAGACCCTGGATCTTGTTGAACTGGGTCTCGCTGACGACCGGACCGTAGGTGACGCCTTCCTGGTGCGGATCGCCGACGACGATCTTCTCGGCGGTCGCCTTGGCGATGGCGACAGCTTCCTCATAGCGGCTGCGCGGCAGCAACATGCGGGTCGGCGCGTTGCAGGACTGGCCGGAGTTGTTGCAGACGTGGCGAAAGCCACCGGCCACGGCCTTCTGGAAGTCGGCATCGTCCAGAATGATGTTGGGGGACTTGCCGCCCAGCTCCTGCGCCACGCGCTTGACCGTATCGGCCGCGTTCTTGGCAACGAGAATGCCTGCGCGGGTGGAGCCGGTGAAGGACACCATGGCCACGTCCGGGTGGGCGGAGAGGGCGGTGCCGACGGTCGGGCCGTCGCCGTTGACCAGATTGAACACACCGGCCGGAACGCCGGCTTCTTCCAGCACTTCGGCAAAGAGGATGGCGTTGAGCGGCGCGATCTCGGACGGCTTCAGCACCATGGTGCAGCCGGCGGCCAGCGCCGGGGCGACCTTGGCGGCGATTTGGTTGATCGGCCAGTTCCACGGCGTGATCATGGCAACGACGCCGATGGGCTCGCGGAAGATGTGGCTGGTGCCCAGCTGTTCCTCGAACGCGAAGTCAGCCAGCGTGTCGCGGGTGGTCTTCAGGTGGGCAAGGCCCATGGCGGCCTGCGCCTTCTGGGCGAGGGTGACCGGCGCGCCGATTTCCTGGGTAATCGCCTCGGCGATGTCGTTGTACCGGGCCTTGTAGGCCTCGATGATTCGGTCGAGCAGGGCGAGCCGCTCTTCCTTCGCGGTGGCGCTCCAGGCCGGGAAGGCGTCATGAGCGGCGGCCACGGCCTTGTTTACATCGGCTTCGGTGCCAAGGGCGATCTGGGCGATGACCTGCTCGGTCGCCGGGTTAATGACATCGAGACGGCTGCTGCCTTCCGGCTCCACCCACGCGCCGTTGATGTAGAACTGGGTCGTATGCTCCATGAGACTTCCTTTTCCCGCAAACGATGAAGAGGCGTGCCCTAAAGTCTAGGGCGAGGCTTGGTCTTGGGACAGAGGTAAACACGAACGGATGTTCGGGAAATCGGGTGGGCGGTCAATCCCCTGCCGGAGAACACACCTTTTCGATTCGCGGCCGGTCACCGCCCGTAAGGGCGAACGGTTAGAGGCTCTGGGAAGCGGTGCATAAAGAAAGAGCGCTGGATTGCTCCAGCGCCCGTTCCGTTTGGTTCTTCCTGAGGGAAGGGATCAGTACACGCGAGCCTTCGGCTTCACGTATTCGATCTCGTCGGTCAGGGTGTAGGTGTGAACCGGACGATAGTCGATGTCGACCTTGCCTTCGTTGAACCAGGCGAGCGTGTGCTTCATCCAGTTCTCGTCGTCGCGATTCGGGAAGTCCTCGTGCATGTGCGCGCCGCGCGATTCCTTGCGGTTCGCTGCGGAGTGCATGGTGATGACGGCCTGCGGCATCATGTTGTCGAGCTCGAGGGTCTCGATCAGGTCGGTGTTCCACACCAGCGAGCGGTCGGAGACGCCGATGTCGGCCATGCCGCTCTGCACCTGGTCGATCTTCTGGATGCCCTCCTGAAGGATCTCGTCGGTGCGGAACACGGCGCAGTTTGCCTGCATCGTCTTCTGCATGGCCAGACGCAGCTGCGCGGTCGGCGTGCCGCCCTTGGCGTAGCGGAACTTGTCGAGGCGACCCAGGGCCATGTCGGCAGAATCCGACGGCAGCGGGTGGTGAGCCGTGCCCGGCTTCACGATCTCGGCAACGCGCTTTGCAGCGGCGCGGCCGAACACCACGAGGTCGATCAGCGAGTTGGAGCCCAGGCGGTTGGCGCCGTGGACCGACACGCAGGCTGCTTCGCCCACTGCGAACAGGCCCGGCACGACCGTGTCCGGGTTGCCGTCCTTCAGGGTGACGACTTCGCCGTGATAGTTCGTCTGGATGCCGCCCATGTTGTAGTGGACGGTCGGAACCACGGGGATCGGCTCCTTGCGCAGGTCGACGCCTGCGAAGATGTGCGCGGTCTCGGTGATGCCCGGCAGACGCTCGGCCAGAACGTCCGGCGCGATGTGGTTCAGGTGAAGGTAGATGTGGTCGCCTTCCTTGCCCACGCCGCGGCCTTCGCGGATTTCCATGGCCATGGAGCGGGAGACGACGTCACGGGAAGCCAGGTCCTTCGCCGAGGGAGCATAGCGCTCCATGAAGCGCTCGCCCTTGGAGTTGGTCAGGTAGCCGCCTTCGCCGCGTGCGCCCTCGGTGATGAGCACGCCTGCGCCGTAGATGCCGGTCGGGTGGAACTGCACGAATTCCATGTCCTGCATCGGCAGGCCGGCGCGGATCACCATGCCGCCGCCGTCACCCGTGCAGGTGTGGGCGGAGGTGGCGGAGAAGTAGGCGCGGCCATAACCGCCGGTGGCCAGAACCACGGCGTGCGAGCGGAAGCGGTGGATGGTGCCGTCTTCCATGCACATGGCGATGACGCCACGGCACTCGCCGTTGACCATGATCAGGTCGAGGGCGAAGTACTCGATGTAGAAGTCGGATTCGTACTTCAGGCTCTGCTGGTACAGAGCGTGCAGCATGGCGTGGCCGGTGCGGTCAGCCGCGGCGCAGGTGCGCTGGGCAGCCGGGCCGTTGCCCATGTTCTGGGTCATGCCGCCGAAGGCGCGCTGGTAGATCTTGCCCTCTTCGGTGCGCGAGAACGGAACGCCGTAGTGTTCCAGCTCGTACACGGCGTTGGGAGCCTCGCGGCAGAGGTATTCGATGGCGTCCTGGTCGCCCAGCCAGTCCGAACCCTTCACGGTGTCGAACATGTGCCAGGTCCAGTGATCCGGACCCATGTTGCCCAGCGATGCCGCGATGCCGCCCTGGGCGGCCACGGTGTGGGAGCGGGTGGGGAACACCTTGGTGATGCACGCGGTCTTCAGGCCGGCTTCGGCAAGACCCATGGTTGCGCGCAGGCCCGAACCGCCGGCGCCGACGACGACGGCGTCATAGACGTGGTCAATAATCTTGTAGGCTTCAGCCATGTTCAGGCTCCGAACGCGATCTTGAGAACAGCGACAATGCCGGCGAGACCGCCGACGATGGCGAGAAAGTCCACCAGCAGCAGGCTGGCGATCTTGTTGCCGTGTTCATGGACGTAGTCTTCCACCACGACCTTCATGCCAAGGGCGGCGTGGTAGAAGGTGACGGCGACAAACAGCACCAGCAGCACGGCCACCAGCGGGTTGGAGACCCACTCGGTCAGAACGGCGTGCGATGCAGCAACGCCGGACACGAGGGAGGCCAGAAGCCAGATCGACAGCGGGATCAGAGCGATCGAGGTGACGCGCTCCATCCACCAGCGGGCGGTGCCGGATTTGGCGGCGCCGAGGCCGCGGACCTTGCCGAGTTCCGTACGCATGTCCGACTCCTTACGCGAAAAAGATCAGGGCCCAGGTGGCGATGGTCGCCACAGCGGTGCCGAGGAAGGTCAGCGAAGCCAGCTGGCGGCTCTTGGCCGGCTCGAAGCCAGCGCCGGTATCCATGTACAGGTGACGCAGACCGGAGAAGAAATGCTGCCAGAAAACGGCGGTCAGGCCGAACAGCACGAAGAGGCCCGCCGGATGGCGTGCGGCCTCGAGGAACTGGGCATAGGCCTCAGCTCCGGTTGCGGCGGCAATAAGCCACCAAAGAAGAATGCCAGCGCCAGCAATGGTGAGGCCAACGCCGGTGGCTCGATGCAGGATCGAGACCGTCATATTCGCCCGCCAGCGATACACTTGCAGGTGCGGAGAAAGCGGCCGTGCGCGGTTTGCCATGTTTTTATCGCCCAATCAGACTGCCCATTTGTGACATCGCTTTAGTCCGCAAGTCCGGAGGATGGAAGGTCGAAATGTCGAAACAAAACATTTGGCGAGGGAATTTGTGGCCGCAAACGGCCTTTGCCATGGACGCAACCCGTCCTGCCAGCATGGCATTCCGGCGCAATTCGCCTTGATTTCAGTGCAGTTGTGCAGAGGAGGGACGAAGAATAATCGATGAAAATGTGCCTGACGCGCAATTTCTCGGCACGAAACCGGGCGACTGCGGAAATAACCGACACGTGAGCAGGGAGTCCGGCGTGCAACCGCGCAGTTGGGCCGTGAACGCACGACCTGTGGCCGTCAACGCGCTGCCCGTCCGGCCGGAGAGGCCGGCTCAGCGGAACTGCGATAGCAACTGCAATGTCTGGGAAAATGGCGGTGACGGAGGGATTCGAACCCTCGATACGGGTTATCCCCGTATAACGGTTTAGCAAACCGCCGCCTTCAGCCGCTCGGCCACGTCACCTTGTGCATCGCCCTATAGCGAAGGCTTTTCAGTTGTTCAACGGCGCATCTGCATCGAAACGCCAAATAATTCTTCATTTTGTCAAAAGGGGCCGGGATCGGCCCCTTTTGCGCAGGTTTCAGCCCCGGCCGTAGGTGTCCTCGAAGCGGACGATATCGTCCTCGCCGAGGTAGGAGCCCGATTGCACCTCGATAATATGCAACGGAATCTTGCCCGGATTCTCAAGGCGGTGGGTCACGCCGATGGGGATGAAGGTGGATTCGTTCTCGTGCAGGTCCACCACCTCGTCACCCCGGGTGACGCGGGCGGTGCCCTGAACCACGATCCAGTGCTCGGCGCGGTGGTGATGCTTCTGCAGTGACAGCTTCTCGCCCGGCTTCACCATGATGCGCTTGGTCTGGAAGCGGTCGCCCCGGTCGGTGGTCTGATAGCTGCCCCACGGACGATGCACGACCGTATGCACCATGTGCTCGTCGCGCCCGCCGGCCTTCAACTGATCAACGATCAGCTTCACGTCCTGCGAGCGTTCGCGGCAGGTGACGAGCACGGCGTCAGGCGTGGCAACGACGATGAGATCCTCGACGCCGGCCAGCGCAATGGCGGGGCCGTTGGTGCGGGCGTAGCAGTTGCGCGTGCCCTCCACCAGAATGTCGCCGGTCAGGGCGTTGCCCTTGTCGTCCTTGGGGCTGACCTCCCAGAGCGCTGCCCAGGAGCCGACGTCAGACCAGCCCATGTCCACCGGCACCACGGCGGCGCGGCGGGTGCGCTCCATCACGGCGTAGTCCACCGAGTTGGACGGGCTGCGGCGGAAGGCTTCGCGCTCGGGACGGAAGAACAGGCTGTCCCACGCACCGCCACTGACGGCATCCTCGGCGGCGGACGCCATTTCCGGCTCGAACTGGGCCAGCTCTTCCAGATATCCCGCGGCGCTGAACAGGAAGATGCCGCTGTTCCAGACGTAGTTGCCGTCCGCCAGATAGCTCTCGGCCGTGGCAAGGTCCGGCTTCTCGACGAAGCGGTCCACCTGATGCACGTCGTTATGCGCGCCGAGCGGCGCGCCGCAGCAGATGTAGCCATAGCCGGTCTCGGGCCGGTCGGGCCGGATGCCGAAGGTGAGGAGCGCGCGGCGTTCCTCTGCGGCGGCAACGGCGGCATCGATGGCGACGGCGAAGGCGGCGGTGTCGCGGATCAGGTGATCGGACGGCATGACGAGCAGCAGCGCTTCCGGGTCGCGCTCCAGAATGAAGCGCGCGGCAAGGGCGATGGCCGGTGCCGTGTTGCGCCCCTCGGGCTCCAGAATGATGGCCGTTGCCTCGGAGCCCGCCTGGCGCAGTTGCTCGGCGATGATGAAGCGGTGCTCTTCGTTGGCGACGAGCACCGGGGGGTGATACCGGCCCGCGTCCTTCACGCGGCTGATGGTCGCCTGAAGCATGGAGCTGGAATCGACCAGCGGCAGCAGTTGCTTCGGATAAAGTGAACGGGAGAGGGGCCACAATCGGGTGCCGGAGCCTCCGGACAGGATGACGGGCCAGATCGTCTTTGCGGTCATATCGGCTTTTCTCCCATGCCGAGCGTTGGGGACTGCTTCCGCGCCAGCCGCGCCAGAACGTCCCTGCGCTCCTCGGCGGTCATGGCGGACCACCGGCTGATTTCCTCTATCGTGCGGCCGCAGCCCACGCAATGCCGCCCCGCGTCATCCAGCTTGCAGACGTTCACGCACGGCGACGGCACCCCGCCGGAAGAGGCAGGGTTCGGGCGCACGGGTGCTGCGAAGCGTGAGCGGGTGAATCGACTGGGGCCTTGCACAGTTGCTCGCAATCCTCAATGAAGCGGCCGAGAGACCATATAGGGCGCCTCGCCGGCCTGACTTGTTCAAACCGGCATGAACCCTACTTGATCGCCAATTGCCAAGCCGTGAACAACGCCAAGAAGGTAGAGCGTCATGACCAATCCTCCCGTGCCCGAACTGAGCGGCCTCCCGCTGGACGATATCCGTGCCATCGCCGCCAATGCTCCGGGGCGCGACGAGGCGGCGGCAGCCGCAGCGCAGGCGCACCAGCGCGCGCTCTATTTCCCGACGAGCGAGCGGGGGCGTCTGGGGGCGCTGCCGGTGTGGCTGGCAGGCTGGCAGGGCAAGGAGCCGGTGGCCAACCGCATCGAGCTGTGCCTGTTCGCCGGTGCGCAGCGCTGGCTGGGCGAGGAACAGGCGCGCACTGCCGAGGACGAGATTCGCAAGCGCATCCTGCTGCTCTCCGCAGGCGGCGCAACCGCCAACCCGCTGGCGGCGAGCCTTGGCGTGGGGCTGAAGGTTTTCGACCTGGCGGTGGAACGCCCGGCGCCCAACGCCGCCGAAGGCGTGGTGATGAGCGACCGCGAGTGCGTGGCGGCCATGGCGTTCGGCATGGAAGCGGTGGCAAGCCAGGCGGATGTCCTGTGCCTTGGCGCGTTCGGCGTCGGCAGCCGGGAAGCGGCGGCAGCGGTGGCGCTGGCTCTGTTCGGCGGCGAGCCGACCGACTGGCTGGCCGGGCAGAACGTGGCCCTGTCAGCGCCTTACGCCCAGTCCGTGCGGCAGGTGGAAGCCGTGCGCAACGGCGAGGCCTGGGTGACGGGCGATCCGTTGCGCGTGCTGCATCAGGTGGGTAACCGCGAACTGGCGGCGCTGGCAGGTGCGATTCTTGCCGCGCGGACCCAGCGCGTTGCCGTGGTTCTCGACGGCTACGAGGCGCTTGTGGCGGCCGCCGTCCTTGAAAAGGTGCAGCCGGGCCTGGCCGATCATTGCCTTGTAGCGGCGCGGGACGGTTCGGCCGCTCACGACCGGCTGATCGAGGCCCTGAATGCGGAACCTTTACTCGACCTGGGGATTGAAAAAGGTGACGGTCTTTCGGCCTTGCTGGCCGCTCAGATCGTTCGTGCCGCGTGCGAAATCCATGCTGGTTGTGCAACCGCCGAGCAGATGCAGGGACTGCTGAGCGATGCCGCAGAGGAGGGGTAAACCCTTTCAGGCCATCAGGATCTTGCAACGGCCGGGGTGCTTGCCCGGATGACGTCTCCTCGGAAGTGGTTTGTTAATGAAAGTCGGATAGTCTGAATGACGTCGAAGAAGCTGCTCAGGTGATGTTTCGCTGGAGCAATGGCCCCGTAATCGTGCGTTCAGGCAAGCTGTGCGAATTGCCGCGCTTCGTTGCTTGTAGCGGCAGGTCGTCCGGACCAAAGGCGCACCGTGAATGAGGGATCCGTGAGTAATGGTACAGTATTCTGCCCCGCAGTCTGGAACTGAGAACCAGCAAGAACAGAGGAGTCCGGCCCTTACTTCGGCTTCTTCTGGCCTCATGGAAACCTACAACACGTTCTTCTACTATCGCATTGCTCGCACGCCTGAGGATATCGCTGCTGCTCATCGTCTGCGCTACGAGGTTTATTGCGAAGAAACCGGCTTCCTTCCGAAGGAAGAGCACCCGGACGGGCTGGAGCGGGACGAATACGACGCTCACTCGGTGCAGAGCGTGCTGTTTTACCGGCCGCAGAATCTGCCTGCCGGCACGGTCCGCGTGGTGCGCCCGATGGCGGATGCGGAGGGCTGCGCCCTGCCGGCGCGCATGGCGGCACCGGGGCTGGACCTGCTGCCGGAAAAGATTCTGCCGCGCGGCCGGACCGGCGAAATCTCCCGTTTCTCCATTCACTCGGGCTTTCGCAAGCGCCAGAACGACGGTCTGTACGCCACCATTCACGACCCGCGTCAGGGCGGAGGCGATCCCCGCCGTATCCTGCCGCACATGACGCTGGGGCTCATGACCTCGATCCTCGAGATTGCGCTTGAGACCAATCTTACGCACCTGTGCGCCATCATCGACCCGGCCCTGATGCGAATGCTGCGGATGCTGGGCCTGCGCTTCGAGGCGGTGGGGCCGCTGGTGGAATTCCACGGGCCGCGCCAGCCGGTGTTCGCGCCGGTCAAGCAGCTGGTTGATGGCGTGAAACGGGATTTCCCGGAAGTGCACGCCGTCATCACCGCAGGTGGCAAACTGCAAATAGATGGACGCTATGCAGCAGCGTGAGGGTGGTCTTGGGGGCGAACAGGGCGAGGATGGGCCGGTAACCACGGCGGTATCAACGCTTCCGACCGCTTGGTTTGACTATGATCTCGCGTTCTCGCGCAACATTGGATGGCTCTCCGAGCTTGAGCAGCAGCGCCTGCGCGAGAAGCGGGTAGCCATTGCCGGCATGGGCGGCGTTGGCGGCGTGCATATGCTCACGCTGGCCCGGCTTGGCGTCGGGCGGTTCAACGTCTCGGACATGGACCGGTTCGAGCTGGGCAACTTCAACCGTCAGGTGGCGGCGTTCCAGCATACCCTTGGCCAGCCCAAGGTCGATTCCGTCGTCAGGATGGCGAACGAGATCAACCCCGAGCTGGACGTGAAGGTGTTCGCCCAGGGCGTCAACGAGGACAATCTCGAGGAATTTCTGGAAGGCGTGGATGTCTACATCGACGGCCTCGACTTCTTCGTTCTCGACATCCGGCGCAAGCTGTTCGCCATGGCCCGCAAGAAGGGCATCCCCTGCATCACCGCCGGACCGCTGGGCATGGGGACGGGGTACATCGTCTTCACGCCTGACGGCATGAGCATGGAGGAGTACTTCCGCTTCGAGGGCAAGACCCCCCATCAGCAGGCCATCAACTTCCTGATGGGGCTGACGCCTTCCCTGTTGCACCTGCGCTATCTGAAGGATGGCTCGCGGGTGGACATGGCGAACAAGAAGGGGCCCTCCACCGCAATCGCCTGCCAGCTGTGCGCAGGCGTGGCGGCGGGCGAGGCGGTCAAGCTGATGATCGGCCGCGGCCCGGTGAAGGCCGCGCCCTACTACCACCACTTCGACCCCTATCTGAACCGGTTCCTCATCCGCAAGCTGCGCTGGGGCAACGACGGCCCGATCCAGCGGCTGAAGACCGCCATGGTGGCGTGGATCGCCGGTTCCTTTTCCAAGGGCGCACGACCGCGCGAGATCGAGCTGGAGCCGGGCACCCCGGTTCTGACGAGGATTCTGGAGGCGGCGCGCTGGGCCCCGAGCCCGGACAACAGCCAGCCCTGGCGCTTCGAGCGAGTCAGCGAGACCCAGGTGCGGGTTCATGTCGATCTGGAGCGGAACAACCCTTACTCCTATCGTGATTCGGAGCCGCTGTGGTTCTCATCGGGCATGATGCTGCAGGCGTTGCGGCTGGCGGGCTCGCTCCACGGCTGGGGCATGAACTGGACGCTTGAGGGCACGCCGGCCGCGCCGGTGCTGAACGTGATGTTCGACCCTGACGCTGGTGTGCCGGTCGATGTGCTGGGCTATTACCTGAAGGCACGGACGGTCGACCGCAGGGCTTACCGGATGCGCCCGCTGACCATGGCGGACAAGGAAGCGCTGGCGAAGGCGCTGGGACCGGGCCTCAGGCTGGACTGGATCGAGTCGTTTGGCGAGCGTTGGCGTCTGTCGTGGGTGAATGCCAAGGCAACCGGCATCCGCCTGCGTTCGGAGCGGTGCCACCGGGTGCATCAGGAAGTGATCGACTGGGACAATCGTTTCAGCCGGACCGGCATGCCGGCGGGGGCGCTGGGCATGGACCCGCTGGGCCAGCGGGTCATGAAGGTGGTGCTGGCTGACTGGAAGCGGATGAAACTGTCATCCGCATTGGGGGCGGGGCTGTATGCCGGGGTGGAAATGGATGTGATTCCCTCCGTTTGCAGCGGCGGCTTTGCCGTCATCCGTCGTCCGGTGGGAGAGACGGGGCCGCTGACGCCGCTGGACCGCTTGCGGGTCGGCGAGCAGGTCATGCGCTTCTGGATCGAGGCCAACCGGCGGGGGCTGTCGTTCCAGCCGTCGCTGGCGGCGGTGTTCTGTTCGTCCCAGAGCCGGGGGGAAGATCCGCAGAGAGGGCTGGAGCCTTCGCTGCGGGACCAAGCGGCGGCAGTCGCCCAGGATTATGCACGGGTCACCGGTTTTGACCCGTCTGAGATCGTCTTCCAAGCGCGCCTTGGCGTTTCCAGAGCCAAGGCCGACGCGCCAAGATCGATCAGAAAGCAGCTCATGGACCTGATTAATGACTAAGTGGTTGGACTCCGTACTTCTTTTTACTAGACAATAGCCTAGTTTTAAGCGGCGGGATTAAACAGGGGGCCTACCACCGCATGATTCGCGTCTTCCGGCATTATGTTCCGTTGCCCCTCCTTGTGCTGGGGGTCATCGAGTTCGTGGCTCTGTTCGCGGCAGCCACGCTGGCCTGGGAAGGCCGCCTGTGGCAGGCGGGCCTGCCGTTCGGCTCCATCCTGACGTTCCTGCCCGAAGTGCTGACCTATGCCGTCATCACCTATCTGGTGATGCTGGCGGTGGGCCTGTACCAGACCCAGTGCTACCGTTCGGTGCGGATCAGCGCCGTGCGGCTGCTGGTGGCGCTGGGCATCGACTTCGTGGCGCTTTCGGCCATCTTCTTCGTCTTCCCGGACGTGACCACATGGCGCTCGGTCTTCGTGGTCGCCGCATTGCTGAGCTTCCTGTTCATTCTGGCGCTGCGCTGGGTGTTCAGCCGGCTGGTCGGCTGGAACCGGTTCCGGCGGCGCGTGCTGGTGCTGGGCGCTGGCGAGCGGGCACGGCGGCTGGAGGAAATGGCCAGCGCGCCGGGTGCGGGCTTCGAGGTGTTCAAGTTCGTGCGGATGGCACCGGCGGAAGGCGACATTGCGGACGCGGTCTCGCGTGAAAGCCTTGGGCCGCTGGCGGCCTACATGGAGCTGCACAACATCGAGGACGTGGTGGTGGCCCTGCAGGAGCGGCGCGGATCCCTGCCGGTCTCCGACCTTCTGCACGTGCGCATGAGCGGCTTTGGCGTGCATGACCTGTCCGCCTTCATCGAGCAGCAGACGGGCCGGGTGGATCTGGGCACGCTCAATCCGAGCTGGCTGATCTTCTCCGACGGATTCCGCAGCAGCCGCCGCACCGCGCTCATCGCCAAGCGCCTGTTCGACGTTGCGGCCAGCTCGCTGCTGCTGTTCCTGACCGCGCCGATCCTGCTGGTGACGGCCCTGACCATCAGACTGACCAGCCCGGGGCCGATCTTCTACAGGCAGGTGCGGGTGGGCCAGTTCGGCGAGCACTTCGAGGTGCTGAAGTTCCGCTCCATGCGGGTGGATGCCGAAAAGGACGGCAAGCCGCAGTGGGCGCAAAAGGGCGATCCGCGCGTGACGATGGTCGGCCGCTTCATCCGCTCCTCGCGCATCGACGAAATTCCGCAGATCTTCAACGTGCTGCGCGGCGACATGAGCTTCGTGGGCCCCCGCCCGGAGCGGCCGTTCTTCGTGGACGATCTGGCGCAGAAGATCCCCTTCTACAACGAGCGTCACATCGTGAAGCCCGGCATCACCGGCTGGGCCCAGCTCAACTACCCGTACGGAGCGTCGGAAGAGGATGCCCGGCACAAGCTGGAATTCGACCTCTACTATATCAAGAACTATACTTTGTTCCTGGACCTGCTCATTCTGATCCAGACTGTGCGGGTGGTGCTGTGGCAGGACGGCGTGCGCTGAGCCGCCGCGCCGCCGGGCCGGGGGAGTTTCGGTTTCACGCATAGCTGCGCCGTGTGCTGCGCGCTGTGGTGTGGGATGTCCGTTGTTTTGGGTGTCCGGCACGTTTCGGCGGGGTTGCCAAGCCCTGCGGAGAGGGACGTGCAAACTGGGGCGTGCAATAAGACGGGGGCGAGGACGGCCGTCCGCGGCAGGCGGGCCAGCGGCCGCCTCGAGGCGCTACAGGGTGGAGCGCTTCGCAAGGGGAGCATGACGGGGGCATGACACCGCTCATTTCAGAGGTTGGTCTGGTCGCTCACGGCCTGGCCTGTCTGGCCTTTCTGGTGCTTGCCGGAGCGCTGGCGTTCCAGCGGGAACAGACCGTCTCGAGCGTGTGGCTGGCAACGGCCGCGCTGACCACGGCGGTGTGGGCGGGCACGTTCGTGTTCGCGGTGCGCTTCGGCGGCCGGTATATCGACCTCGTCTCGCCGATGGAGACGCTGCGCACGGCGGCGTGGATCGCCTTTCTCGTCTCGCTGCTGGTGCGATCGTGGCGCCTGTCGGACCGGGTGAACCTGTCCTTCGTGCTGGCGATCTGCCTTGGCTTCCTGTTCGCCGCCCAGCTGCTGATGGACCTGACCACCTGGTTCTCCGTGCCGTTAACCGGGCCGGCCTCAAACGTTCAGCTGGGCTACCTGTTCATCATCAGCCGCCTCGTCTGTGCCATCGGCGCGCTGGTGCTGGTGCATAACGTTTACAGCAACGCCGCGCCCGAGCAGCGCTGGGGCGTGCGGTTCATCTGCATCGGCCTTGCGGGGTTCTTCATCTACGACATTCACCTCTACACGCTGGCGGCGCTGGCGGGCGGGGTGAGCTGGGACCTGTACAACGCCCGCGGCCTCGTTGACGCGCTGGTGGTGCCGCTGATCGCGCTTTCGATCCGCCGCAACCGGCTGTGGAAGCTGGAGGTGCAGATCTCGCGGGACGTGGTGTTCCACTCCCTCTCGCTGGTGGCGGTGGGCTGCTACCTCATCGCCATGTCCATTGCCGCCTATGGCCTCAAGCTGGTGGGCGGGGACTGGGGGCGTCTGCTGCAGGTGAGCTTCCTGTTCGGAACGCTGGTGCTGGCGGCGGTGGTGCTATTCTCCGGCCGATTCCGGGCCTGGGCTAGGGTGAAGATCAACAAGCACTTCTTCGCCTACAAGTACGATTACCGGAACGAGTGGCTGCGTTTCATCGCCACGCTTTCGGGCGCGGGCGCCGGGCGCAGCACGCTGGAGGCCCGCGCCATCCAGGCGGTGTGCGATATCGTGGACTCTCCGGGCGGCGCGCTGTGGCTGCCGGGCGAGGGCGGCGTGTTCCAGCTCGCTTCCCGCTGGAACTTCCCGACCGCCGGAGACGGGCAGGTGCCGCCGGACGGGCCGCTGATCCATTACCTCGGCCAGCGTCAGCGCATCGTGAACTTCGACGAGCTGCGCAGCGGGACGGGCGACTATGGCGACCTGACCCTGCCGGACTGGGCGGCGGTGGACGATCGCGCCTGGCTGGGCGTGCCGCTGCTGCACCTCGATCGACTGACCGGTTTCCTCGTGATCGAGCGGTCCCGCAGCCCGCGCACGCTCAACTGGGAAGATTTTGACCTGCTGCGCACTGTCGGACGGCAAACGGCGAGCTATATTGCTGAACAGACAAGCCAAGCCGCGCTGCTGGAAGCCCAGCAGTTCGAGGAGTTCAATCGTCGTTTCGCTTTCATCATGCACGACATCAAGAATCTGGTCAGCCAGCTCTCGCTTGTCGCGCGCAATGCCGAACGGTTTGCGGGCAATCCGGACTTTCAGAAGGACATGGTGCTGACCATCAATGATTCCGTAGGCAAGATGAACGACCTGCTCGCCAGGCTGGGCCAGCACAACACGGGCAAGGTCGAGGCCGATGCCGTGGCCGTGGACCTCTCCGGCCTGCTGGAAGACGTAGTGGCCCAGAAGGCGCGCATACACAGTGGGATTAGACTGAATTGCACTGGTTCGGGATTGGTAGTACGTGGGGACTCCGGACGGCTGGAGCAGGTTTTCACTCACCTGATCCAGAATGCCATCGACGCCTCGGCGGACGGTTGCCCGATCGACATCAGGGCGGAGTGCCTGAACGGGCAGGCCCGGATTCAGGTGATGGACAACGGTTGCGGCATGTCGGAGGAGTTCATCCGGAACGATCTCTTCAAGCCCTTCCGCTCCACCAAGCAGGGCGGATTCGGAATCGGGGCCTATGAGGCCCGGGAAATCGTGAAAAGCTATAACGGTCGGCTGGATGTAAGCAGCCGCGTTGGCGAGGGGACCATTTTTACCGTCAGCCTCCCGCTGGCGTGAAGGGGGATACGGACGCGGGCATGAGTGAAGAGAAGCCGAAGCTGCTGGTTGTCGAGGACGATCCGGGACTGCAGCGCCAGTTGAAATGGTCTTACGAAGGGTATGACGTGCTGACGGCGGGGGACCGTCAGTCGGCAATCGATCTGTTGCGCGCGGATGAGCCCAAGGTCGTCACGCTCGATCTGGGATTGCCGCCCGACCCGGACGGCACCACCGAAGGCTTCGCCACCCTCGAGGCGATCCTGCGCCTTGCCCCCAAGACCAAGGTCATCGTCGCCTCCGGCCACGGCGCGCGGGAGAGCGCGCTGCGCGCCATCGCCATGGGCGCGTGGGACTTCTACCAGAAGCCGGTGGACATCGACGAGCTGGGCCTCATCGTCAAGCGCGCCTTCCATGTGCAGACGCTGGAGGAAGAGAACCGCAAGCTTCAGGAAAACGCGCAGACCAGCGTGCTGGGCGGCCTCATCACGGCCGCGCCGAACATGCTGAAGGTGTGCCAGATGATCGAGCGGGTGTCCTCGACGGACGTCTCGGTCATGCTGCTGGGCGCCTCGGGCACGGGCAAGGAGGTGCTGGCGCGCGGCCTGCACCAGTCCAGCCGCCGGGCCAAGGGGCCGTTCATCGCCATCAATTGCGCCGCCATCCCCGAGAACCTGCTGGAAGCCGAGCTGTTCGGCTATGAGAAGGGCGCGTTCACCGGCGCGGTGAAGACCACCGAGGGCAAGATCGAGCTGGCCCAGAAGGGCACGCTGTTCCTTGACGAAGTGGGCGACATTCCGCTGCCCCTGCAGGTGAAGCTGCTGCGCTTCCTGCAGGAGCGGGTGATCGAGCGCATCGGCGGGCGCAAGCCGATCGAGGTGGATGTGCGCATCGTATGCGCGACCCACCGCAACCTTGATCAGATGATCGCCGAGGAGCGGTTCCGCGACGACCTCTATTACCGCCTCGCCGAAATCGTGGTGAACATCCCCTCGCTCGCCGAGCGGCACGGGGACGCCACGCTGCTGGCCCATGCCTTCCTGCAACGGTTCAACCGGCAGATGGGCCGCAACCACAAGGGATTCACCCCCGATGCCCTCCAGGCCCTGAACGACTGGCACTGGCCGGGCAACGTGCGTGAACTGGAGAACCGGCTCAAGCGCGCCGTCATCATGGCCGAGGAAAACCGCATTTCCGCGGCCGACCTCGACCTGGACGGCAAGGCGATGGAGACGGAAATCCTCAACCTCAAGCAGGTGAGGGAAGAAGCCGACCGCCGGGCCATCCGTCAGGCTCTGGCCCGTTCGGACGGCAACATCACCAACGCCGCCAAGCTGCTGGGGATCAGCCGCCCGACGTTCTACGACCTGCTGCGTCAGTACAGCATCAAGGTTTAGTAAAAACAACAACATACGCTGTGTTCCGCTTCCTGAGGGAGACATGAAATGACCAAGCGGATGATGACCATCAGTGGTGCAGCGTTGGTCGCCGCTACAGCGGCGCTGGGAACAGTCGCCCTCGTGCCGCAGGGCGCATGGGCGGACCGGCCCGCAACGTCCTCGTCGAGCCCGGTCGAACGGGCGAGAAACCATTACAACCGCGGGGATTACCGCGCGGCGACCATCGAGTTGCGCAATGCGTTGCGGGCCAACCCGAACAGCGTTCCGGCCCGCCTGCTGCAGGCGCAGGTGCACCTGCGCACGGCGCAGGGCATGCCCGCGCAGACCGAGGTGGAAGCTGCCCGCCGGGCCGGCGCCAAGAAGGAAGACACCCGTCACCTGATGGCCGAGGCCATGGTGCTGCAACAGCGCTATGCCGATGCGCTGGAAGAAGCCAAGGCGGATCTGGTGCCTCCCGCCCATGCCGCCGAGGCCGCCCGCGTGCGCGGCATGGCGCAGATGGGCCTGCGCAAGCCGGAACTGGCCAAGGCCGAGTTCCTCGAGGCGCAGCGGCTGGCCCCGCGCAGCGTGCAGGTTCAGCTGGATCTGGCCC
Organism: Pedomonas sp.; assembly: GCF_036515995.1. NCBI lineage: Bacteria > Pseudomonadati > Pseudomonadota > Alphaproteobacteria > Sphingomonadales > Pedomonadaceae > Pedomonas > Pedomonas sp. Next base: position 33,204 of record NZ_DATBUP010000052.1, read on the forward strand.
GCTTCTACGGCAGCCAGCGCGACCGCGCCAATGCCGAGGCGGCGGTTGACAAGGCGCTGGCCCTCAACCCGCGCAACGTGCGCGCACTGGTGATGAAGGGCGATCTGGTGCGCGGCTCGCAGGGGCTGGAGAAGTCTCTGCCGCTGTTCAATCAGGCGCTGCAGATCGATCCGCAGAACATTGAGGCACGCCTGGAGCGCGCGGCGACCCTGACCGACCTGAAGCGCCATCAGGAAGCGCTGGCGGACCTGCAGCGCGTGGACAAGATGGCGCCGGACATGCCGCTGTCCCTGTATCTGCAGGCGGTGATGAAGGTGCGCGACCGCAAGTTCGAGGAAGCGGAAGCCCTGATGACGCGCACCAAGGGCGCGCTCAACAACTTCCCGCCGGCCATGCTGCTGCAGAGCGTGATCGCCTATGAGCGCAACAACCTGCAACAGGCGGCGTCCAGCCTGCGCGATCTGACCCAGAGGGCCCCGAACCACGATCTGGCGCGGCGTCTTTATGCGATGACGCTGATGCGCACGGGCGATGCGGACGGCGCGATCAACGCCGCCAAGCCGCTGCTGACGAAGAACCCCAACGACGGGCGGCTGCTGGCACTGATGGCCTCCGCCTACGCTCGCAAGGGCAACTATGATGAGGCCGAGGCCTATCTGGAGAAGGCGGTTGCGGCCGACCCGAACCAGTCTGCCCTGAAGACCCAGCTGGCGATGACCCGGGTGGCGCAGGGCGAGAACATGAGCGCCATCCGCGATCTGGAAGAGGTGCTGAAGGAAGACCCGACCTCGCTTCAGGCGCTGATGATGACCTCGCTGGTGAAGATGCGCGCCGGCAACTTCAAGGAAGCGCTGCTTACCTCCGACAAGCTGGTGAAGGCCCACCCGGACCTTGCCATCGGCTACAACCTGCGGGGCGCGGCCTTCCTGGGGCAGAGCAAGGTCAAGGAGGCGGAATCCAACTTCCGCGCCGCGATCCAGAAGAACCCCAACTATCACGAGGCCCGGCGCAACCTGGCGCAGCTGCTGGCGGCGGACGGCCGCACCGCAGACGCGCGGCGGGAGCTGATGCGCGCACTTGAGGGCGACGGCCAGAACCCGAAGACGCTGATGGCGCTGGCCGACGTGGCGCGCATGGAGAAGAAGCCGGACGAGCAGATCGACTGGCTGAAAAAGGCCGTGGCGACCAACCGCGACACCATCGCGCCTCGCATGCGGCTGATCCAGGCCTATCTGGACGGCAAGAAGAACCAGCAGGCGCTGAGCGAGGCCAACGCACTGAACCGTGACTTCCCGAACAATCCGGCCGCGATTGAAGCCGTTGGCCGCACGCAGCTGGCGGTGAACGACCCTGGCGCGGCGGCCGCGACCTTCGAGCGGCTGACCAAGGCGGTGCCTAACGACGTGAACGCCCGCATCCTGCATGCCCGGGCGCTGAACGCCAACAAGCGGACCGATGCGGCCCGGCGGGCCTATACCATGGCGCTGAACCTGAAGGACCAGAACGTCACGCAGGTCTATCTGGACCTGATGGGTCTGGAAGCGCGCGACGGCAAGTTCAAGGAAGCCATTGCCCACGCGCAGGCGCTGAAGGCCCGCTATCCCAAGTCTGCCGTGGCGGACCGGGCGCTGGGCGATCTCTACATGGGCAACCGCCAGTGGGAGCAGGCGATTGCGTCCTACGAGGCGGTGCGCAAGCGGAACGGAGTGGACCGGACGCTGGCGCTGAGCCTGGCGCAGGCCTACACCTACGCCAAGAAGCAGGATCAGGCCGTTGCGGTGCTGAACGAGTTGCTGAAGAAGGAGCCGAAGAACGCGGCGGCCCGAATCGCGCTGGCGGATATCAACATTCGCGCCAAGCGCCTGCCGCAGGCGATGGCCCAGTACAACGCGCTGGACGAGCAGGCCCGCAACTCTCCGGGCGTGCTGAACAACATGGCGTGGATCTACGGCCAGCTGAAGGACAAGCGGGCGATTCCGACGGCGGAGCGGGCCTACAAGCTGGCTCCCAAGGCCCCGGAAGTGCAGGACACGCTGGGCTTCCTGCTGGTGCAGCAGCGAGTCGACGTGAAGCGCGGGCTCTCGCTCATCCAGCAGGCGGTCAAGGCGCGCCCGGATAACCCGGATATGCGCTACCACCTGGCCGTGGCGCTGAACGCCAGCGGCAAGCCGGCCGAAGCTCAGAAGGAACTCGAGAATATTCTGAGCAAACACAAGTCGTTCGACAGCCTTGCCATGGCCCAGCAGACCCTCCAGCAGATCAAGGCCGGAGGCCGCTGAGGCACAAAACCGCCCGTTCAGGCGAGGCGGGACGGAAAAATGTGAAAATTCAGCGTCGAGGGGGGCTTGCGAAGGCCCCCCTCCACCCTTACAAGGCTCTCCACGGTCGGAGCGTAGCGCAGCCTGGTAGCGCATCACACTGGGGGTGTGGGGGTCGTGGGTTCGAATCCCGCCGCTCCGACCAGTTTCTTCCCCCGCCAGATTTCCCAAGATCATTTCCCAAAGCCTCTCTCGGGCCATGGACCGCTGTTGCCAGCGGCTGTTCCGGCCTGACGCGGCTGCCGCGCTGGTTGCAGGCTGCCGGGGGCGCTGCCATGATGGCGGCATGACAGACCACGACATGACCGACGACAAGACGGCACAGGGCCTTCCCGGCACGGCATATCAGGAGCGGATCCGGGCGAGCTTCGCCAAACAGGGGCTCATGAGCACGTTGCAGGCGACCCTTGGCTCCATTGCGCCGGGGTTCGTGGAAATTGCGCTCAGCCCCCATGCCGCCGTTTCCCAGCAGCACGGTTTCGTTCACGCCGGCGCTGTCAGCGCCATTGCGGACACGGCCGCCGGATATGCGGCGCTCACCCTGATGCCGCCGGGCCGGGGCGTGCTGACGACGGAGTTCAAGATCAATCTGGTGGCGCCGGCCGTAGGCGAGCGCATCATCGCCCGGGGACAGGTGGTGAAGGCCGGGCGGACGCTGACGCTGGCCCGCACGGAGGTTTATGCGCAGCAGGGCGAGACCCGAAAGCTGATCGCCTTCCTGACGGCAACGCTGATGGCGGTGGATGGACGGGACGGCATCACGGACTGACGGCCTTCCTTCGGGGTGCGGGCTCCTGCCGCACAGGATCATTTGATGACAGAATGCCCGCCGGGGGTTGGCGCGGCGGGGCTGTTCTGGTTTGATGGCGCGCCATGAAACCGCTGATTTTCTCTCTCTTCATCGCTGCTGCCGCGCTCACGCTGCCGGTGGCCGAGTCGCATGCCAGCACGGCAAAGGCCCAGCCCGGCGGAAAAGCCGGGGCGGCCAGGCTGCGGCCCATCACCTTCTACACCGACTGGAAGGCGCAGGCCGAGCACGGCGGCTTCTATCAGGCCGTGGCGCTGGGGCTGTATGAGAAGCACGGCCTGAAGGTGACCCTGCGCGCGGGCGGGCCGCAGACGGACAACACCCGGCTGCTGGCGGCGGGCGCGATCGAGACCGGCATGCTCTCCAACAGCTTCCAGGCGCTGACGCTGACCGCCAAGGGGGCCGACGTGAAGGTGGTGATGGCCTCCTTCCAGAAAGACCCGCAGGTGCTGATGGTGCATCCGGGCACAGGGGTGAAGTCCATCGCCGACCTGAAGGGGCGGCCGATCTTCGTGGCGGACGCGGCGCTGGGCTCCTACTGGCCGTGGCTGAAGAGCAAGTTCGGCTTTACCGACCAGCAGCAACGCAAGTACGCCTATTCCCTGCTGCCGTGGCTGCGCAACAAGCAGTCAGCGCAGGAGGGGTATCTGTCTTCCGAGCCGTTCACGGCCTCCAAGGCGGGGGTGAAGCCGCAGGTGTTCCTGCTGGCCGATGCGGGATGGACCGGCTACTCGGCCATGGTCGCCTTCCGCAGCGAGGTGATTGCAAAGGAGCCGGCGGTGGTGCGGGCCTTCGTTGCCGCCACCCGGGAGGGCTGGCAGAGCTACATGAACGGCGACCCGACGCCCGGCAACAAGCTGATCCTGAAGGACAACCCGGAGATGACGCCGGAGCTGCTGGCCTTTGCGCACAGCAAGATGAAGCAGCACGGCGTGGTGATTTCGGGCGAGGCGAAGACCCATGGCATCGGCGCGATGACGGCGGCGCGCTGGACCGCCTTCCACAAGGACATGGCGGGGCTGGGGCTGATTCCGGCCAAGGTGGAGCCGGCAAAAGCCTACACGCTTGAATTCCTGAAGTGATGGAAGCGGGCCAGCTTCTGCTGCGGCTGGAGAAGGTTGGCCGCCGCTTCGGCACGAGCCGCGCCGCCGTGGAGGCGGTTGACCTGAACGTGCCGGAAGGCGCGTTCGTGACCCTGCTGGGGGCTTCGGGCTCGGGCAAGACCACGCTGCTGAGGCTGATCGCCGGGCTGGACCAGCCGACGGAGGGGCGCATCGTGTGGCGGGACGGGAGCCCGCCGCCGCTGGGCTATGTGTTTCAGAGCCCGACCCTGCTGCCGTGGGCAACGGTTGCCGAGAATGTTTCCCTGCCCCTGACGCTGAAGGGCCGGCGCGACCCGGAGGCCGTTGCCCGCGCGCTGGCGGCGGTGGGGCTGGCGGACCGGGCGGACGCGCGCCCGGCCGAGCTTTCCGGCGGCATGCAGATGCGGGTTTCCATTGCCCGCGCGCTGGTGGGGCGGCCGAGGCTGCTGCTGCTGGACGAGCCTTTCGCCGCGCTGGACGAGATTACCCGCGACCGGCTGGGCGCGCTGGTGCAGCGGCTGTGGCGGGAGCAGGCGCTGACGGTTGTGTTCGTGACCCACTCCATTCCCGAGGCGGCGTTTCATGCGACCCGCGCGGTGGTGCTGGAGCGCTCGCCGGGCCGGGTCTCGACCGTGATCGACCTGCCCGAGCCGCGCGAGCGCAGCCGCACCAGCGAGGCCCACTTCGCCACCTGCGCCCGGCTGGCCGAAGCGCTGGCCCTGACGATGGGCGAGGAAGACGCAGATGACGCAGGGGAGTCGGCCGATGCTTGAGCGGCTGGCCCCGGCACTGGTGACAGTGCTGCTGATCCTGCTGTGGGAAGGGCTGGTGCACGCGCTGGACGTGGACCCGTTCGTGCTGCCCGCGCCCAGCGCCATTCTTGCGGCACTGGCGGCCAAGGGCGAGTCGCTCATGGGGGCCTTTCTCTACACGCTAAGGGTGACGTGGATCGCGCTGGGGCTGGCGCTGGTGTCCGGTGTCGGGCTGGCATTCCTTATCCATCGCTCCCGGCTGGCGGAGGCGGCGTTCCTGCCGATTGCCGTGGTGCTGCAGGTGACCCCGATCGTGGCGATTGCGCCGGTCATCCTGATCTGGACCGGGGTGGAAGAGCCGGAGCGGGCGCTGGTGATCATCGCGTGGATCGTGGCGTTCTTCCCGGTGCTCTCCGGCCTGCTTTCGGCCCTGCACGCCATCGACCCGGCGCTGCGGGACCTGTTCCGCCTCTATGGCGCGGGGTCTTGGGCGACGCTGTGGCGGCTGGAGCTGCCCGCTGCCCTGCCCGCGCTGCTCTCCAGCCTGAAGGTGGCGGCGGGGCTGGCGCTGATCGGCGCGGTGGTGGCCGAGTTCGCGGCGGGTTCCGGCACCAGCCAGGGGCTGGCGTGGCGGCTGATCGAGGCCGGGCTGCGGCTGGAGATCGACACCATGTTCGCCTGCCTCGTGCTGCTCTCCGCCATGGGGCTGGCGCAATACGCGCTGCTGGGCTGGCTGGAGCGGCTGGTGTTGCGGCGGCGCGGCCTTCTACGACCATAAGCCCTCCGTTTATAGGAAAATACCTATTGACGATGGGTATGGTCTTATCGTAGGGTCTTTCCCATGATGAGGGGAGGACGAACGATGACGGTTGTGCTGGCGCTTTTCGAAAAACTGATCATGGCCCTGCTGCGGCGGGAAGGCGGCTACGTGAACCACCCGGATGACCGGGGCGGGGCGACCGCGTTCGGCATCACCGAGGCGGTGGCGCGCGAGCACGGCTACGTTGGCCCGATGCAGGCGCTGACCCGTGCCCAGGCCATCGAGATCTACCGCCAGCGCTACTGGACTGCGCCGGGCTGCGATCTGGTGGCCTGCCTCAGTGCGGCCGTGGCGGAGGAGCTGTTCGACACCGGCGTCAACATGGGGCCGCTGGTGGCCGGGCGCTTCCTCCAGCGGGCGCTGAACGCGCTGAACCGGCAGGGGCGGGACTTCGCCGACCTGACGGTGGACGGCACAGTCGGCC
>NZ_DATBUP010000053.1:0-10006 GCF_036515995.1 Pedomonas sp.
CATACTCGCCGCCCGTCGAGAAGCCCTGGACCATCCGCAGCACAATCAGCAGTGTCGGCGCCCAGAACCCGATGGTGGCGTAGGACGGAATAAGCCCGACGCACAGGGTTGCCCCCGCCATCAGAAGAATGGTGAGGGCAAGCACCGACTTGCGGCCGAGCCGGTCACCCAGCGGTCCCCAGAACAGCCCGCCCAGCGGCCTGACCAGAAAGGAGATGGCAAAGGTCGCCAGGGCGAACAGAACGGCCTCGTCCATTTCGCCAGGAAACAGCGCCGCTGAAATGTAGGTAACGCCGTACGCGTAGATGCCGTAGTCGAACCACTCGGTCGCATTGCCGATCGCCGATGCGGCGATGGCGCGGCGCAGCGTGCGTTTGTCTGGCACCTGCTCCAGGGTCGTCGGCGAGGCGATCGTCTCAGCCTTCTCTGTCATGAGGACATCCTGCCTTCAGTCGCGGATGGTACGGTCATGCCATCCTGGTCAAGTTCGGTGGAGTTGGGGTCGAGCAGGGCGGCAACCGGCGTGGTGCGCGGCAAGATCTGATAGCTTTGCTGTTCGTCGCTTGGGACGGGGTCACGGGCCGCCAGCCGCCACAGGCCGAAGGCCAGCATTCCAGCCGCACACAGCGCGATAAACAGGAACAGACCACTCGACCCGATGAGACTCATGGCACTTGCCCCGAGGATTGGCCCGAGCGCGGCCCCTACCGAGTAGAGCAGCACCAGTCCGCCGCTGGCGGCCACCCGCTCGCTTGCATGCAGGCGGTCGTTGCTGTGCGCGACACAGAGCGGATAAAGCGCAAAGCTGAGGCCGCCCCAGAGGCCACCCATGGCAAGCAGAAGAAGCCCAGGCCCGGATGCCAGGGCGATACCGATACTCGTCACCAGCGTCGCGCCAAAGCTGGCCACAAGGACAAGTCTCCGGTCATAGATGTCGGAGAGGCGCCCCAGCGGCCATTGCAGCGCCACACCGCCCAGGATCACGACGCTCATGAACGTGGCGGTTTCGGCCAGATCAAGGCCGAGGCGGCGTACATGAACGGCAGCCATGCCATAGAATGCGCCCAGCATGAGGCCGGTTACGGTTGCGCCGACCACTCCCAGCGGAGACACCATGAAGAAGCGCCTGAGTGAAAACGGCGTCGGCTCCGCGGGAAGCGGCGGCGCACTGCGCGTCAGGCACAAGGGAATGATCGCCAGGGAAATCAGGATGGAGGCCGCCTGAAAGGGAGCTGCCGGCATCCCCCCGACCGCCGCCAGGAGCAGCTGGCCCAGCGCCTGACCCGAATAGAGCGCGACCATGTAAGCCGCCAGAATGCCGCCGCGGGTTTCCGGTTCGGCACGGTCGTTGAGCCAGCTCTCAAGGCACACGAAGACCCCGGCAACGCAGATGCCGTCAAAGAGGCGCAGGCCGGCCCAGAACAGCGGGGTCTGAAACAAGGCGTAGGCAAGGGTCGTTGCCGACAAAAGCGCCACGAATGCTGCAAAGGCGCGAATGTGCCCGACCCGCCTCACCACCAGGCCCGCACGAAGGGATCCGAGCACAAGACCGGCAAAATAGGCGGTTGCGACCGCACCGATGACAATATCGCTGCTGCCGGCCTGCTCGAGACGCAGGCTGACGAGCGTCGACATGAAGCCGCTGCCGCCCATGAGAACGAGGATGGCGATCAGCAGGCTTCTGACGGAAAGGATCGCTGCCAGCATCAGGCCACCAGCCGCGCCCGGGGCGCCGGGCCGTCTCCGTCCTCGGAACGCCTGCTCGCCTGTGCCGGACAACTGATCCTATAGAGCAGCCGTCTGGCAGCGGGTGTCGGTGTCTCTAATGCCAATACTTCGACTCTTTAACTATTTGGCCCCGAAAATCCATGCATTCATCGGCAACTCGGACAAGAATGACGCCATTTTCCGAGGGTTTCAACCCGAACGGAGAAATTAATATGCACCGGCGGACTTCAATGGCAAGGCTTAGTCCTTCGATACCCGAACAATTCGGGCACCGCCTGGCGTCGGATCCCAAGGATCGGCCGCCACGGCAACCGCGCCGTCCGCGGCCGGTGCGCCCCTCCTGTACCGGTGTGCGCCTCCGAAAGGCCGGGCACCAGCGGAGTTCTGGGACAAGGCTGGCGCTGCACCGAGCCTTGTCCGCCATGATGAACGACGGCGGGGCCCTGAAGGACGCAAGGGCGGAGCAGGCGGGGCACAAGAAAGGCCCGCCCCTAGGCTCAGCACAGGCGCTGATCGGATGGCGTTACAGGTGCGGCCGCAAGACGGCCTCGGCGCTGCGTTCAAGCATGGACCAGAACTGGGCCAGACGGTCCGGGTCAGAAGGGTCATAAATACGCTTCTCGCCGAGCAGGCGGCTGGTCGAGACATACATCAGGATCGGCGTCGTGAGTAAGTGCATCGCCAGCATCGGCTCCACGGCAGCGAACTGCCCGTCCCGCTGGCCGGCCTCGATGATGGCCTCGAATTCCCGGATGATGGCATCGGAGAACTTGACGGGCTCGGCCGTGCGCGAGACGTGATCCGAGCTGTTGCGCAAGATCAGCCGGGCCACCGTCGGCCGATTGACCATGAAGTCCAGCCATCCCCGGAGCAGGGCCTTGAGCTGGTCCATAGCCGCCCCCTCGACTTTCCGCCCAAGGCTGTGACGCCGGAGGTCCTCGTAAAACTGCGCCTCGACTGTATCGTAGATTTCCCGCTTGGACGGAAAATGATGCAGCACGGAGGGCCGGCGAATGCCAACCGCCTTTGCAATGTCATCAAGGCTGGCGCCGGCAAAGCCGACTTCCGCAAAAATGCGCTCTGCCTCACGCAGTATGTCTTCCCGCGTCGAACGGGAGGCTTGCCTGTCCGCACGGACTGTCTGGGGCGGAAGCGTCGGGGCATCGGCGGATCGCATGGCCATGGGCTCTGAATTGTCCTCTCGGTCCCCCCTATTGAAAGGCATCCGGCTCAATTGACAAGCAAAACCGTGCCCCATACGCTCACCTACCAACATGTAGGTAGGGAGGGATCTTGTTATGGAGACTGCTGACTACACGCCAAAATTGGCAACGCCTGCGACGGGCGTGGTCATCACCGGCGGCGCCTCCGGGCTGGGCTATGCCTCGGCCTGTGCGCTTGCCGCCGTCGGACGACCGGTTGCTCTGTGGGATCTTTATGCTGATCGCGCCGAAGAACGCGCCGAAACCTTGGCCCGGGAATACGGGGTCAAAACTCTCGGTCTTGGCGTTGATGTGCGCGACGCCGACGCCATTCTTGATGCGGCTGAAAAAACCCGGAAGGCCTTGCCGACGATCGGCGGGCTTGTCCACTGTGCCGGCACCGTCGACACCGACGGCTTCGAAGGCGTGACGCCCAAGAGCTGGGAGGATGGCATCAATGTCCATCTGCGGCCGGTTGTATTGCTGACGCAGGCTTTTCTCGAAGACTTGAAGGGCTCACCCGGCAGCGCGATCGTGGCGACGTCTTCCATCAACGCAACGCTCGGGAACGCCATCAACCCGATCTATTCGGCCGCCAAGGGCGGTGTCCTGTCCCTTGTACGCTCCATGGCGGACGGCCTGGCGCCTTACGGCATCCGGATAAATTCCGTTTCACCGGGGCAGATCATGACCCCGATGATGCAGCCCTCCGTCAATACCCTGCCAGATGGGTATTTCGAGAAGCGCATCCTGCTCGGGCGCATCGGCGCGCCGGAGGAAATCGGCCGGGTTGTCCGGTTCCTGCTGTCGGAGGAGGCCAGCTACATCACCGCCTCCGAGATCGTGGTCGATGGCGGCAACATCTCGTCCCAGCGCGGCTGAGGACGGCTCAAACGGTGCCGCAAAGAGCACCGCAGCGCAAGGCAGATCAGAACACTTAAGGGGAGGTATCATATGTCAGCAGTCAATCGCACCGCGCGTGATGTGATGTTTGGCGGCGCGGCCACCGCGATCATTGCCCTGGCCAGCGGCAGCGGTCCGGCCAGAGCCCAGGACGCGCCGCACTCGCAGCAGGCCCAGGCATCACCCGTGCTTGGAGATATCGTGGTAACGGCGCGCCGGCGCAGCGAGAACCTGCAGGACGTCCCGGTTGCCATCACGGCGTTGACCGGGGCGAGCCTTGAGGAGCGCAACATCAGCGATGTTCTGGCACTTGACGGCATTGCGCCGAACGTAAAGGTCGTCGCCAGCGCCAGCAACACCACCAGCTATATCCAGATCCGCGGCTCCGTCACCCTCAACCCGAACCCGGGGTATGAGCCGGCCGCAGCCATGTATGTGGACGGCATCTACATCGGCAAGTCCGTCGGCTCGACCATGGAAATTGCCGACATCGAGCACATCGAGGTGCTGCGCGGGCCGCAGGGCACCCTGTTCGGCCGCAACACGCTGGCTGGCGCCATCAACATCGTCACACGCAAGCCCAGCGGCGAATGGGGCGGCAGCGTCAAGCTCGGGGTCGGCAATTATGATCGCCGCCTCGGACAGGCGACCCTTGATCTTCCCTCCTTCGGCAACCTGGCCATCAAGCTCTCCGGCCTGTGGTCGGAGCGGGAGGGCTACATCAAGGCCCGGGCGAACCCCTACAGCCAGATCCCGTCCTCGCCCCCGACAGTCAAGCGTATCGGCGACGAGGAGAGCCAGGCGCTCAGGGGTGCCGTTCGTTTTACCCCAACGGACGATCTGACGTTCGATTACACGATCGACTACAACCGGGTGCGCAACACGCCGTTGGCAGGCGTTCTGCAGTCGGTCGGGGAGAACGGCATTTTCGACCCCGCATCCCCCAGCTACATCGGCGTGCCGCTGTATCTCTACGTTCAGACCGGATCGCGTCCGCGCGACTACTACGGCACGGCAGGCCCTGACGGCCAGAAGCTGTTCGAGACGATGGATTCGACCATGCACACCCTGACCGCAGCATGGGACGTGGGCGGTGCCACCATCAAATCGATCACCGGGTATCGCGACATGGACTGGGGCCAGTCCCTGGATCTTGACGCATCACCGCTCCCACTTGCAGCCGCCGGCAGCGATCTGGATTACCGCCAGTTCTCCGAGGAAGTCCAGGTCAGCGGCACGGCCGGCCGGCTCACCTACACCGCAGGGCTTTATTATTTCAACGACAAGGGCGACCTGCTGAACCCGCAGCAGTTCTTCGGCGCCACCATGGACTCCTGGGCCCTCTTCAAGACGGACGCCTATGCCCTTTATGGCCAAGTCGACTACACGCCGCCCATTCTCAATGACAATCTCATCCTGACCGCCGGCTTCCGCTACAGCCACGAGAAAAAATCGGTCGAGCGCTCCGCATCCAGCGCCGGCTTCATCACGATTCCTGATGGAACCCGAGCGGAGGAGACCTTCAAGGGATCGACCCCGACCTTCATTGCCAAGTATGCGTTCAGCCCGGACTTCAACATCTACGCCAAGTACGCGGAAGGCTTCAAAAGCGGCGGCTTTTCAACCGATGCCGCCACGGTCGAGGCGGCGGTCACACCCTATGACCCAGAGACCGTCAAATCCTGGGAGTTCGGTGCCAAGACCCGACTGCTGGATGGGCAGATTCTCCTGAACGTCGCGGCGTACTTCGATAAGCACCACGACCAGCAGATCAGCGTCTTCTCGCCCAGCGCCGAGGGTTTTATCACGCGGACAGCCAACGGTGCCCGCTCGAAAATCCAGGGTTTTGAGGTCGAGTTGCAGGCGCAGCTGGTCGACGGCGTGCGGATCAATGGCAACGTCGGCTATACGGACGCCAAGTTCCTCGATTATTTCCCGGTCGTTGGCGGCCCGGATGCGGGCAACAGCTACGCCTTTGCCTTTGTGCCCAAATGGACGGCCTCGGCCGGGTTTGAAGCCCAGCTCCACGAGAGCGACAACGCCGTCGTCACCCTGGCAGCGGACCTCAGCCATTCATCGGGCTATTCGTCCCTGCCCTACAGCAAGGATCCCGCAGTTGATCCCAACATCTATTCGACCCAGGTCGGGGCTCTGACCACCGTGGATGCGCGGCTGATCATCAGCGACATACCGGTGGGCAACAGCGCGCTCCAGGCAACGCTGTTCGGCAAGAACCTCTTCAACGCCGCCGAGCGGACGGCAGGCATCGATTTTGGAGCGGCCTTCGGCAACATCGTCACCCGCAACTACAACTGGCCCCGCACCTGGGGTCTCGATCTGACGCTCAAGTTCTGATCCATCTGTCCTGTTTGAAGGCTTCCCCTGAAGGCCCGGGCAACCAGGCCCGCAGGGGAAGCCGGGTCAGCAGCGCAGAGGCACAGGACCAGAAGCGCCAGGTCAACGCCTTTTTTGAAAAAGCCGCACGGCCAGCCGTCTCTTGGCCAGTGACTTTCATCCGTACCTTGATCTTGCCCGAGGGCCGGGCGCATCTCCCGGACGAGGCGGCGGAGCCGGCCGGTCCCACGGACCAGACAGGACATCAATCGATCAGCGGGCTGCGCCAGCATATCTGCGACCGTCGCTTCGGCGCGGAGCGACCCGCCGTCTCCCGTCGCCAGCGCAGGCTGGCAAAAGAGCCACAGCAGTTCCCGAAACGGGTCTCGGCGCGCAACTGCAAGCCTTGATCCCGCTACAGGTGGTTGTCCGGTCATCGGATTTATTTATGCTCTTTGCAGCGTCCGCTCGCGGCCGGCGTAGTTGCTCGAGTATCAGATACAAAAGCCGCGCAGCCAGGGCGAACTCTGCCCCTAAGCCACAATTCGGCACATTTCATGAAGACCAGCGTGACCATAGCAGTTCTGTTCCTCACGGCTTCGACGCTGGCCAGCAGCCACGCCGGGTCGCCAGACACTGGCGCCATCCAAGGCGCCGTCCGGCTTCATGGCTGGGTTCCGGTCGTGTGCCGGGCGGACGTATCGGACCTGCATCCGGAGCCGGACGAAGCCGGATCGATGCGGTTCGTCGGCACGCTGGAGGAACTTTGCAACGGTGCCGGCTACCGGGTCTGGCTCGAGCATACCGGCAGCATGCGGGGCGTGGCAATCATCGACAATGTGCAGATTGCGCTTGACCCGTCAGGCCGCACGCTCATCAGCCGCTCGGCGCAACCTGAGCAGCGCAGGCGCGCCCTTGTGCTCCGGTTCGATGGCAACGCAGCCCCGCAATCCGTCGCCGTGCATTTGCAGCCCGGCATCTGACAGCGGCAGAACCTCCTGTTCAGGGACAATCTTCAACGGTGCCGCTGTAGGTTGCGGCCAGCGGCGTGACGGTAATTGTCAGGGTGTCTTTATATTCTGGCGCTGCGGCCTTGTCCCTGCCTCCTTCCAGGAGACGGACCCTCAGCGGAAGGTTCTTCCCGGCCAGACCGGCTCGGCCGCACAAAACCCTCATGATGCGGGGAAACTGCGGCGATGCGAGGCGCCCTAGAAAATAAGCGGCATATCCGATCCGCTGACTGGGCGTCTCCGGCGAGCCGCCGGGATAGGTCATCCGGTAGCCGTTGGCCGAGCTGACACTGACGCTGTAAGGGCCAGAGCTTGCCACCCGCACCGCCCCTTCGATGCTGCGCTGCAAGGCGCCCTTATCGTCGAGATCGCCGATTTCACCAAAATTGAGAGCCGCACCCGACCAGCCCGCCCGAAGCGCACTGGCCACGTCGATCCTGACCGTCAGTGCCTGATTGAGAATCATGGGCACCAGGACCGATGCCCCGCTCCTTATGGTATCGCAGATATAGGAGAGGTCGAAGATCAGCGGCTGCCCGGCAACCAGATCAAGGCCGGCAGGCACCCTGATGGTCAGAGGAAGCGAGACAGTGTCGGCCTGACCTGCGCCGCTGAAATCATGGTAGATTGTGCCAGCGCCGGGTGAGGTCAGCGACAGCCGCGGCGCCTGGGACAATGGGTGCAGAACGCTTTGCCCCCTGTGGCGGATATCAAGAGCCGCCTGGCCGGCTGGCATGATAAGGAAAAAGTTCACACTGCGGGTCTTGTCGGATTCCGTCCCGCCAGTCCTGGTCAGCGTCAGGGTCACGGACACTTCCGCCAGGCCGCTGGCCGACAAGGGATTGTATGCCCCGATGCTGGTACTCGTTGTGCCCGAGATACCGCATGTCTGGGCAGCCGCAGGCGTGGCCCAGAGACAGCAGGCGCTCAGGACCGAAAGGGACAGGCCGTGGCGGACTCCAGATGTCATCGTGCCTCCGAATTCGGCTTTAAATCGCCGACGTTCAGGACTTCGCCCGTGCCTTCAGGCACCTCCAGACTATAGCTGAGTGCAGGCTCTGTCAGCATTTCGATCCGCCAGCGTCCGGGCCTCAGGCCATAAAGCCCGAACCGGCCGGCGGCGTTAGTGAAAACCGATATTGTCCCGCGCTCCGGCTTTGCCAGTTCGGTCGCCTCGCCCGCGGTGAGCGCGAGCGGCTGGCCGTCCAGGCCCAAGAGCCGGCCCGAGGCGCTGATTGAATATTCCGAGCCCACCTGGAACCTGTAGCCGCTGCGGTAGGGTGGGAACAGGCGATAGCTGCCGCGCCCGAGGTCAATGCCGATGGGTGCGTCCGGCGCTGCAATGGCAACAGTGCTCTCCGAATAGGACGACAGGTTCGGCTTCAGTGCGGGGCCGATGCTGTCTGTCGCGGCCGTATAATTTTCCTCGGTCGGGTCTACCACGACCTCGGCCCCTCCGAGGCTCTCATGGGCGGTCACGATGGCGAAGCTGTCCTGCACCGGGCGGCCGAAGGCCACGGCCCCGTCGGCAAAGGCAAGCGATGCCGCCGCCCGGATGTTGGTTCGCGCATCGCGGGGCAACTCGAAGCGCTTGCCAAAGCTGCTCAGATGACTGAGCGCGAATTCGGCCCGGTTGCTGGTGTAGCTCAGGTTGCCGTTCGCATTCGTGCCAGACGCGCTGTGCTCCAGATCAGCGCCTGCGCTGTAGGCACCGACACCCTCTCCCTCACTGCGCT
This sequence comes from Pedomonas sp., assembly GCF_036515995.1. NCBI lineage: Bacteria > Pseudomonadati > Pseudomonadota > Alphaproteobacteria > Sphingomonadales > Pedomonadaceae > Pedomonas > Pedomonas sp. The sequence goes on from NZ_DATBUP010000053.1 coordinate 8,914, forward strand.
GGTAAGACAGGCGCGAGGTGCCATAGGCGGTATCGTAGGACGACTGGACGCTGGAGCGTCCGCCCAGCCGAACGGTCAGGATAAGTCGGGCACCGCTTTCGTTGCCGGCACTGCTGACGTTGCGCTGATGGAAAAAATCTCCCGCAAGGTTGATGTCCGGGGTCAGTCTCCAGCCCACGGAGCCGCGGATCATGAACGGATCCGGTCCATCACCCATCCGGCTGGAATGCTGAACATCGATCGCCGCATACAGCGCCTCGCCGAAGCTCTGACTGTAGCTGGCACCGATCCGCTGCTTGAAGGGCACCTCCACGGTGCTGGTCTCCGGTGCGGTAAACCGGTTCGTCCACAGCTCTGCCGTCAGATTGAGCGTGCCGCCCCACCCCTGCGCCCACGGAAAATCGCGCTGGAATGTGGCAATGCCGGCAACGCCAGTCGTGCCCGAAGACCTGGAAATGGCCGCCTGCCCCGCCAGGATGCCAAAAGGCGTTACCCATATTGCCTCGAGCCCGCCCACTGAGGTTCCGGCTTCGGCCTGGGCATTGACGCCCAGGGTGACTTGCTCGCTGATGCCGCGGCGATAGTAGCCCGAGGCCGCCCATTCATTGGTATAGTTGATCCCGCCACGGGGCCGGGGAGCTTTCAGCCCGGCATGCAGTGCAAATTCGCTTCGCCCGGCGGTCAGCTGATCCTGATCAAAGAACAGATTGAACCGCAGCGTCTCCGTGCGCCCGGTGTCGTCCGTAATGTTCAGACGCACATCGTTGGCACCATAAGTGGTCGGAAAATCGCTGAGACTGTATGGGCCGGGATCAAGCCTCACGCGGCGAACCAGCTGGCCATTTACCAGGACCTCGACCGTGGAGGGGCGGCGAAGCACAAAGCTCTGCCGGCCCGTCGGTCGCACCGACTGATGAGGGCGCAGCAGGCCATAGGAGCGCTGCACCATGATCCCTGCCAGCGGCAGAGAGGTCTGGAAGCCTTCCGCCAGGGTCAGCACATCCCCCAAAGTCCAGCGCACGACGGACTCGACATCATCATAGACAAGGCGGGTGCCGTGTCGCTGCAGATCGCTGGTCAGGGCGCCAGGCTG
>NZ_DATBUP010000054.1:0-1660 GCF_036515995.1 Pedomonas sp.
ATGCCATAGGAGCCCATATGCACATCCCGCTCCTGCCCGTCCGGCCCCATCACCCTCGCCCCCATGGGCTCGGAATACTTGGTGCCGAAATAGAAGATGTGGCCGACCTCGATGCCGCGGGCGGACATCTTCTTGTCGCTCGGGATCGCCTCGAAGGCGGCGGCATCGTGCATCTCGGACGTGGCGGCATAGAGGGAGGTCCACCGGTCGACAATCCCCTGGAGGCCGGAGACGCTGTCGAAATCCGTATTGTAGGCCGGGATGTCGTAGTCGAGATAATCGGCGTGGCAGAACACCTCGCTCTCGCCCGTCGAGGCCAGGATGATGAACTCGTGGCTCAGGTTGCCGCCGATGGGGCCGGTATCGGCCCGCATGGGGATCGCCTTCAGGCCCAGGCGGGCGAAGGTGCGCAGGTAGGCCACGAACATGGCATCATAGGAGCGCTTGGCGCTCTCGGCGTCCAGATCGAACGAGTAGGCGTCCTTCATCAGGAACTCGCGGCCGCGCATCACGCCGAAGCGCGGGCGGGTCTCGTCGCGGAACTTCCACTGAATGTGGTACAGCGTCTTCGGCAGGTCGCGATAGCTCTTGGCGTTGTCGCGGAACACCGCCGTGATCATTTCCTCGTTGGTCGGGCCGAACAGGATCTCACGGTCATGGCGATCCTTGAAGCGCAGCATCTCCGGGCCGTACGCATCGTAACGGCCGGATTCGCGCCACAGGTCCGCAGACTGGATCACCGGCATCAGCACCTCGATGGCCCCGGCCCGGTCCTGCTCCTCGCGCACGATCTTCTCGATGTTGCGCAGCACTTTCAGGCCCAGCGGCAGCCACACGTAGATACCGGCGGCCTGCTGGCGGATCATGCCGGCGCGCAGCATCAGCTTGTGCGAGACGATCTGGGCCTCGGACGGATCTTCTTTAAGAACGGGGAGGAAATAGCGTGACAGGCGCATGGATGTGTCTTCCGTGACAAAGAGTTCTGCGGTCTTACTCGGCCTGCGAAAGCCATGCAACTACCGGGACACGAAAGCCGGTGGGCCAAAGCTCCAAAACCCCCGCACCCGGTAGCCGGCCGTTCGTTTCGCGCTGCACCGGAGCGCACCGGCCTTCCGCATTTGCCAGCTCGCAAGGGTTTGTTTAATCCGCTGGGGCAGGCAGGACGGGCGAACGGCCCGAAACACGCCAGTTGCGTCATCAGGAGTATGTGGGACGTGTCCAAATCCTTCGGGACCACGGTTCAGGGTCGTATCATCGCGCTTGCAGCCATCGTGCTGCTGGCGCTGAACCTGCGTCCGGCGCTGGCCGGCATCAGCCCGCTGCTCGATGCCATTCAGGCCACCACCGGCATCACCGGCACCGTGGCGGGACTGCTCACCACCCTCCCCATTCTGGCAATGGGCCTGTGCGCCCTCTGGGGGGAGGCGCTAAACACCCACCTTGGCGAACGGCTTGGAATCTCGCTTGGCGTCGTGCTGATCGCCATTGCCTGCGCCCTGCGGTTCCCCGCGCCCGGCGCAGAGGGGCTGCTGTTCAGCGCCGTGCTGGCGGGCGGCGGCATCGCCCTCGTGCAGAGCCTGATGCCCTATTTCATCAAGCGCACCTTCCCGGAGGACCCGAGCCGCATCACCGGTCTCTATGTCACCTCGATCATGGCGGG
>NZ_DATBUP010000055.1:0-15418 GCF_036515995.1 Pedomonas sp.
GGGATTGCTCCCCGCCACTCTCGTACCATTCCAGCGAATGGGCTGCTTCTTAGAAGCGGGCCGTTGCGCTGAAGAAGTACTGGCGACCGAACACGTCGTAGGTCGACGGATAGGTGTTCGACTGCTGGTTGTTGTCGCCCATGAGCGGCGGCTTCTTGTCGAACAGGTTGTTTACACCCGTCGTGAAGGACAGCGTCTCATTGACGTCGTAGCTGAAGGCCAGATCAAACAGGCTGTAGGACTTCACCTTCTCAACTGCGAAGTCGTAGGTGTCGTCGTCGTCGTTCACCTTGCCGACGTACTTCCAGGCCAGCGAGGCGCTGAACGGACCGGTGCTGTAGGTGGTGCGGAACGAACCACGCCACTTCGGCATCGGATCACCGCAGTTCAGACCGAAGGTGCCATCGCAATCGATCATCAGATCGGGGATCGAAGCCATGGTGTTCAGCTGCCAGTTGATCAGACGCGTACCGGTCAGACGGAAGTCCAGGCGACCTTCGCTTTCGACACCAAACGGCACGTTGACGAAGTAGCGAGCCTCGAAGTCAACGCCCGAGGTCTTCAGCTCGCCCAGGTTGGCGCGAGTGTTCATCACGTCGTTCAGCTGGCCGGCGCTGTCACGCGGCGCCAGGGCGCAGAGCGACGAGTCGAACGGCGTGTAGTTGCTGTCCGAGTTGCCATAGCAAGCTGCGATGATGCTGACCGTGCCCGGGGTGCTGATGTAGTCGTCGATCGAGATGTTGTAATAGTCGACGGTCAGCGTGAAGCGCGGCAGGAAGGTCGGCTGGATCACCGCACCGATGGTGTAGGTGTCTGCCTTTTCTTCCGTCAGATCCGGATTACCACCAGAGATGGTGCGGATCTGAGTGCCGGCCTGCAGGTCGCCCGAACCGATCTGAGCGGGAGTCAGACCCTGCCCAGCGCAGGTTGCGTTCAGGGTAGGATTGGTCTTGGCGACGTCCAGGTTGCAGGGATCGGTCGCGGCGGGATAGCCAACCGCGTTACCCTGGAACAGCTGGTACACGGTCGGGGCACGAACGGCGCGCTGATACTGGCCACGGAAGGTGATGTCTTCCACCGGAGCCCACATCAGACCCGCCGAGTAGGCCCAGGTCGAACCCACTGCGTTCGAGTAGTCGGAGTAACGCAGAGCGCCGTTGAACTCGACGTTCTGGGCGAACGGCAGGTCAGCCAGCAGCGGCACTACGACTTCGCCGAACAGTTCCTTCACGTTGTAGGAACCGCTGGTTGGCGAACCGGCGTTGAAGCCGATCACGTCACCCGAAGACAGGAAGGTGTCGGGACGGTAGCTGCCCTTTTCGCTGCGCCACTCGGCGCCCAGAGCAATACCGGCCGGGCCCGCGCCCAGATCGAACAGTTCGCCGTTGGAGACGACGAAGCTTGCAACCTGCGATTCGATCTTGTTCAGGTTGGACGAACCAATGGTGACGTAGTTGATGCCATCAGCGGAAGCAACGCCCGGACCGTAGATATTGAGCGGCACGCAGCCGTTTGCACGGGCAGATTCGCTGCGGCAGACCAGATTGCCGCTGGCGTCGAAGGCAGTCTCGACGGCTTCGTGGAACTTGGTCCGCGAAATGTTGCCTTCCTGGGTCTGAACGTTCCGGTTGCGAGCGTAGCTGTAGTAGGTCTCGTAAGACCAGTTGCCGGCAATCTCGCCTTCCAGGCCGATCAGAGCGCGGAATGCGTTGCGATCGTCTTCCTGAATACGACCGCCGGACTCGCTCATACGGCGACCGGACAGGTTGGCACGGACATAACCGTCACCATCCGTGTCCAGACCCGTCAGAGTAGCGCGGGTCGCGTCGGACAGGAACGGCGACGCAATGTGAATGTTGATGTTCTCGTTGGAGACCGGAGTCGGGGCCAGCCAGGTCTTGGAGCGGCTGTTGATGTACTGGAACTCCGAGAACACCTTGAAGTGATCGTTGATCTCGTAATTCGCGAACGCACCGACGAACCAACGCTCGTTCGGGGTCTGCAGGTAGTTGTCCGGCGCGAAGTTGTACGAGTCAGAGTTACCAGCGTACGGGGACAGGTTGCCGTCCGCGTCAAACTTCTGCCAGCCGAGGCCCGGGATATTGACGCGCGAACCCTGAATTGCCGGGGAACCAGCGAACTCGACCTGAGTGCCGTCCGCGCTGTCACCAAGAGCAGTGCGCGTGTAGCTGCGAGCGCCGGCCATGATCGCCTTGCGCTTCGAGTAGCTCATGTACGCGGTGACGTTGCCCTTGCCATCAGCAAAGTTGCTGCCGATCACGCCGTCAACAGTGTAGGTGTCGCCGTCGCCAGCTTCGTTCAGGCGGTAGTTGCCCGAAATCTGCGCGCCTTCGAAGTCCTTCTTCAGGACGAAGTTCACAACACCCGCGATCGCGTCCGAACCGTAAATAGCGGAACGGCCGCCGGTCACGACGTCGACGCGCTCGATCAGAGCAGCGGGAACGGTATTGATGTCAACGATCTGCTGTTCGTCGTAAGCGACGTAACGGCGACCGTTGACCAGAACCAGCGTCCGCTCTTCACCAAGACCGCGCAGGTCGACAGTGGCAACGCCATCACCCGGGTTGTTCGACGCGCCGGTCAGCGACGGAACGACCTGAGGCAGTTCGTTCAGCACTTCTTCCACGTGGGTCGCGCCGGAGAACTTGAATTCTTCTGCGCCGACGACGGCGACCGGGCTCGAAGCCTTGAGTTCAGGACGCGCAATACGCGAACCGGTGACGACGATGGTGTCCATCGAAGCGCCCTGGTCCTGCGCAAATGCCGGCGCAGCCGAAGCCACGATCGCAGTCGCGACACCGGCCTTCAGCACTGCCCGGAAAGCAGACATGTTGGAATGACTCACAACCGAGTTCCTCTCGTAGATTTACCCTGCTTTTGCGGCCCGCCCCCACCATGCGCGGGCATGGTGTCCTGCCCCGCATCAGACATGCGAGGCATTGCCGGTTGTCCGAACACCCTGGATTAGGACCGCTCGCCTTTCGGCTTGTGGCTGAATGAACCGGAGCGGCAGGACGGTGTAAAGCAGCGCTCGGCTGTGGTGTATGGCAACGTGCCTGGGCTGTTGCTCAATTAACACAGAGTTGAAAGTAAGTAACGGCGTTATTTTAATTATTGTAATTTAATTGCGGGAAATTAGATTGCGCCTATACAACTATTACGTGCATTCTAGAAAACCTAGCTTCAGCGTCGATGCCCGTTTCAGATTCCACCGCTTTTCTGAAATGTTTCGAGTGTAAACTGGGATGTTGCAGCAAGGAGGGCATAGCACCGTCGGGCGCTCACTGCGCCTGTCACCGGGCTCGCAGTTTCGGCAGAAATTCCATGGCCTGCAGGATTCAACTGTCGCCTTCGCCATAAAAAAAGTGGCGAGGATTTCTCCCCGCCACTCTCAGTCTTTCAGCAAGTGCTCGTTTCTTAGAACTTCGCGGTTGCGCTGAAGAAGTACTGGCGACCGAATACGTCGTAAGACTGCGGGAACGTGTTCGATTGCTGGTTGTTGCCATCACCAAACAGCGGCGGCTTTTTATCAAAGATGTTGTTGACGCCAGCCGTGAAGCTGATGGTGTCATTCAGTTCATAGCTTGCAGCCAGGTCGAACAGGTTATAGCTGCCAACCTTCTCCTTCCAGTACAGGGTGCCTTCGTCATCATCCTTGGCGCTACCGAGGTGGCGCCAAGCGATAGATGCGGTGAGCGGCCCGGTGGAGTAGGTCGTACGGAGCGACCAACGCCACTTGGAGAACGGATCACCGCACTGTGCGCCGAATGCGCCGGTGCAATCGACCAGCAGGCTCGGGATCGACGCAACGGTGTTCAACTCCCAGTGGATCAGGCGCGTACCAGCCAGGCGGAACTCAAGGCGACCATCGTTTTCGATACCGAACGGAACGTTTGTCCAGTAGCGTGCTTCGAAGTCCACGCCTTCGGTCTTGAGCTTACCAAGGTTAGCGAAGACGTTTACCACACCTTCCAGAAGACCCGAGATCTGATTGCGCGGTGCCAGCGAGCACATTGCCACATCATACGGCGTAAAGCCGTTGTCACCGTTTCCGTAACAGGCGGCAATAATGCTCGTGGTACCTGGCGTCGCAATGTAGTCGTCGATCTTGATGTTATAGTAGTCGACGGTCATCGTGAAACGCGGCAGGAAGCTCGGCTGGAACACAGCACCGATGGTGTAGGTATCAGCCTTCTCTTCCGTCAGATCCGGGTTGCCGCCAGACACTGACTGGATCTGGGAATTTGCACCCGGCAACGGCTGACCGATCATATTTGCCGGGAAGCCATTGGCGATACAGGTCTGTGCAAGCGTCGAGCCGGGGGTTGCAGCCGGCGTCTGGCAGGGGTCGGACGCTGCCGGGAAGCCAACAGCATTACCCTGGAAGAGCTGGTTGACAGTCGGAGCGCGGACGGCGCGCTGATATTGGCCACGGAACGTGATGTCCTCTACCGGAGCGTACATAAGACCGGCCGAGTAGGACCATGCAGAGCCCACGGCGTTCGAGTAATCGGAGTAGCGTGCAGCGCCGTTGAACTCGAGCTTATGTGCGAACGCCTTGTCGGAGATCAAAGGCACGATAAGTTCGCCGTACAGCTCTTTTACACTGTACCCGCCCGAGGTCGCCTCACCGGCGTTGAAGCCGATCACGTCGCCTGAAGCGAGGAACGTATCCGGGCGATACGAACCGCGTTCCGAGCGCCATTCGGCACCGAGCGCAATACCCACCGGACCACCGCCCAAGTCAAACAAGTCGCTGTTGGAAATGACGAAGCTGGCAACCTGAGACTGAATGGCGTTCAGGTTGGTGCTGCCCAGAGAAACGAAGTCGACAGCTTCCGGGCTCGCGTTGCCGAGGCCGAAGATGTTGAGTGGGACGCACCCGCCTGATGCGTTGACGCAGACCAGATTTCCGTCAGCATCGAATGTGGTCCGGAGCGCTTGCGCAAAGGCGCTACGCGAAATGTTTCCGTCCTGAGTCTGGATATTCCGGTTGCGAGCATAGCTGTAATAGGCCTCGTAGGTCCAGCCTGCCGCAATGTTGCCTTCCAGCCCCACAAGGGCCCGGAAGGCGTTGCGGTCATCCAGCTGGAGACGCCCACCGGTTTCATTCATACGGCGATAGACCGCCATCGTGGCAAAGCCGTCGCCGTCGGTATCGAGCGGCGCCAGGATTGCACGAGCGGCAGGCGTCAGGAACGAGGAATCCACGTCAACAGCGAAGTTGCCGGTCACCGGCGTCGGTGCCAGCAGGGTCTTTGCGCGGCTGTTAACATACTGGAATTCCGAGAACACCTTGAAGTGTTCGTTGATTTCGTAGTTCGCAAACGAGCCGATGAACCAGCGCTCGTTCGGCACCTGCAGATAGTTGTCCGGCGCGTAGTTGTAGGTCTCGTCATTGTACGGGCGCAGGTTGCCGTCTGCTTCTGCGAAAAACGCTCCGGCCGATGTGATCAGGAGGCCATTCGGAAGGACCGCGGAACCACCTTCATACCAGCCGCCTTCCAGGTCATCGGAAATGACGTAGTCCGTGAAGCTGCGGGCACCCGCCATGATAGGCTTACGCTTCGAGTAGCTCACATAGGCAGTAACATTGCCTTTGCCGTCGGCGAAGTTGCCGCCGATTATGCCGTCAATGGTGTAAGTGTCGCCATCACCCTTTTCATTCAGACGATAGTTACCGCCGAGCTGAACACCTTCGAAATCCTTCTTCAGGATAAAGTTCACCACGCCCGCGATTGCGTCTGAACCGTAAATAGAGGAGCGGCCGCCGGTCACGACATCGACGCGCTCGACAAGAGCGGTCGGAATGGTGTTGAGGTCGACGATCTGTTGTTCGTCGTAGGCGACGTACCGCCGGCTGTTGACCAGAACCAGCGTGCGGGTTGCACCCAGACCGCGCAAGTCAACGGTCGATGCGCCATCACCCGGGTTGTTCGAGGTTGCACCCAGCGACGGGATAACCTGCGGCAACTCATGCAGTACTTCTTCCACGTGCATAGCACCGGAGAACTTGAATTCCTCAGCGCCGACGACGGCGACCGGGCTTGAAGCCTGCAGTTCAGGACGCGCAATACGCGAACCGGTGACGACGATGGTTTCCATCGCAGCGGTCTGCTCTTGCGCAACTGCCGGAGCAGCCACCGCAATCAGTGCCGTCGCAACGCCTGCCTTCAGAAGTGCCTTTTGCGGCACCAGATTGGTTGAACTCACCTTGAATTCCTCCCGTTGGGTTGGTCCCAGAGTTGCCCTGCCGCGCATGGAGGAACCCCCATTCCCGAAATCCGTGTGTCCTTCGGCACACTGGAATCGCCCATACGCCGCTGAAAAGCCCGTTTCTGGCCTGGGTTCAATCAACCCGAAGAGAGGATATGAGTAAAGTGATATACAACCATTACGTTAGTTGACCGGATGTGGTGTGACTATTTTAGCACGGGGTTGTTACGTTCTTCCCCGACAGATCAATTTCGTTGAAATAATATTACAACGCAGCTCCCGGGGGGGCCTGAGCCGGCCCGATCCGATACACCAAAATGGTTGCTTTACTGGACCATGACCGGATGAAGTCAGGGCAGCCTTTCAAGTAACCTGGAGATTGCATAGGCCCGCAAGGCACGGGCTAAAAATGGCCCCGACCCGCGCTTTGCATCGATCCGAACATTCTTGAAGCTGCCCCGCCGCCGACTCGCTTGCGGCGCGGATCACCCACAGCATAAGGGCCGCGACCCACCTGTGGCGGATCACGGCCCTCAAGCACCTTGTCGGTCACACGCCCCCTACTGCAGAACGCTAGTCCTGTTCGAAAGCAGACTTAGAAGCGCACGGTTGCGGAGAGGAAGTAATCCCGGCCCAACACGTCATACAGGCCAGGGAAGGTATTGGCCTGCTCCTGTGAATCACCGGTCAGCGGCGGCTTGTTATCGAACAGGTTGTTGACGCCAAAGGAAACCTGCACGTCCTCGTTGACATCGTAAACCGCGGCCAAATCGAAGTAGTGATGAGCGCCGAGCGTGGGCTTGGCCAGATCCGAAGCCGGCGTATCAGCGTTCTTGATCTGATCGTCCTTCAGCTTGTCCACCCAGCGGTAGCGCAGACTCAGTTGCATCGGCCCGGTGCTCCAGGTCAAGCGGCTGGTGAAGCGGAACTCCGGAATGGGGTCATCGCACGTCGCGCCGAATTGTCCGACGCAATCAATCTTGTCCGGCAGCTCCGTCACCGGCTGATAGGTCCACTTCTCCACCCAGGTGCCGAGGAAGAAGAAGTTGAGGCGGCTTTCATTGTCGAAGAGGCCAAAATTCAGATCGAGCCCATAGTCGACCTGAAAGTCGATGCCCGCGGTCTTGAGCGAGGCGACGTTGGCCCGATTGGCGACAACAATATCGATATCGCCGCCCGGATTTCTCTGAACCGCCTGACAGTAGGGATGATTGATGTCCTGAATGACCGTGTAGCAGAGGCTGAGGATGTTGTTCACACCGCCGCCAAGGTCGGTGATGTAGTTGTCAACCTTGATGTTGTAGTAGTCGAGCGTCACATTCAGGCCCGGCGCGAAGGCCGGCTGAACGACAACACCAAGGGTCCAGGTATCGGACTTCTCCTCCTCCAGATCCGGATTGCCGCCAAACGAGCCCTCGATCTGTGAGTCCGGCTGCACCCCGCCTGTGAACACGGAGCCAACCGGAACGCCGGTCGCCTCGCAGAGCGCGCGAACCGCAGGGGTCTGGGTTTCGGGCGAACGGTCGGAACACGGATCGATGGCAGGAGGGAAGCCCTGCTCCTGCCCGCCGAACAGTTCCTCCACATTGGGCGCGCGAATGGCCCGCTGGAACTGCCCGCGCAGCGTGACATCGGCAATGGGCGCCCATTCCGCGCCCGCAGCCCATGTGAACACTCCGCCCACCGCGTCGAGAGAATAATCGGAGTAACGCGCTGCGGCGGTCAGCTCCAACCGGTCGGCGAAGGCTTCGTTAGCAACCAATGGTGCCCGCAATTCGCCGAAGATCTCCTTCACCGAATAGCGGCCAGACGTCGGCGCACCGGCGTTGAAGCCGCTGACATCGCCCGAGGCAAGAGAGAAATCCGGAAGGAAACGACTGCTGACCGACCGCCATTCCGCACCGAGCGCAAGGCCGACGGGACCTGCGCCCAGATCGAACAACTCACCCGTGACGCTGCCGCTGGCCACCTGCAGCTGCGAAATCTCGCTGTTGGCCGCCGCGATGCTTACATAGTCGACCGCCTCCTGTGACAGCGCACCTTCCCCGAAGACATTGATCGGCACGCATCCCTGGTCACGGGCTGCGGCATCGGCGCAGCGCAACTCCCCGGTATCCGGATCAAGCTCGGTGCGCAGTGCCGAGCGCATACGACTGATGGAGATATTGCCGTTCTGAATCTGGCTATTGCGGGTCCGCGCGAACAGATAATAGGCGTCGTATTTCCACCCCTCGATAACGTCGCCTTCCAGCCCGCCCACCACGCGCCAGGCGTTACGCTCATCCAGATTTTCGCGCGGCCCCGCCTCGCTCATGCGGCGGAACAGGGTCGCGTTGACATAGCCGTCACCGGCGTCGTCACCAGTCTCCAGCGCGTCGGCCGCCAGAAATGCGGCTCGTGCGGATGGCGCAAGGAAGGGGCTGTCCGCATCAATTGCCACATTTTCACCAAACGGCGTCGGCGCAAGCTCGCCCGCCACCCGGTTGTTGGCAAAAGTGGCCTCCATGTAGACGCGGATGCTGTCCGTGATGTCGTAATGGGCCTGCGAGCCGATCAGCCAGCGCTCCTGGGGCACCATCAGTAAATTGGCAGGCGCATAGTTGTATTGATCCCCCGGGGAGACAAATGGCCGGAACGTGCCGCCCGGCTGAAACAGCGCACCGAGGCCACCCGGGAAAATGGCGGGGCGAGCGTCCTCAGGAATAGTCACACGTCCGCCGGGCACAACCGAAGTCCCGCCCGGCGACAGAATCGGATTGCCCGCCTCGTCCACGTCATCCACCAGCGCGGTCCGCGAGAACCGCCGCGCATCCTGATAAATGGCCTTGCGATCGTAGTAGTTGGCGTAGGCGAGAATGTTGCCGCGATCATCGGCAAAGTTGGTGCCGAGCGCGATGTTGAAATCCACCCGCTCGCCATCACCTCTTTCCGTCAGGCGATAAGTCGCGCCCACTTCGGCACCTTCAAAATCCCGCCGCAACATGAAGTTGACAACGCCCGCAATGGCGTCCGATCCGTAAACCGCCGATGCGCCGCCCGTCACCACATCCACCCGCTCCACCAGGAAGGTGGGGATGTTGTTGATGTCCACAACCTGAGCGACATCGTAGAAAATGTACCGACGGCCATTTACGAGCACGAGCGTGCGCTCTTCCTCAAGGCCACGCAGATCGACCGTCGCCACGCCCTCGCCCGGATTGTTCGAGAAACTGGTCTCGCCGGGGATCACCTGCGGCAGCACGTTGAGCACAGACTCGACGTTGGTTGCACCGGAAAGGGTAAATTCCTCCTGCCCCACCACCGCCAGCGGGCTTGAACTGCGAAGATCGGGCCGGGCGATACGCGAACCGGTCACCACGATGGTTTCTGTTTCCTGTGCCTGATCCTGCGCGAACACGGCAGGCGAGGTCAGGAATGCAGCACCCAGAACCGCCGTGGCAACACTGGTTTTCAACACCGCTCTCCGCCGCGCGGGGGATGTTTTTCTCATGACTGGATATCTCCTTATTCGGACAAAATCCGCCCGTCAGGAAAATCCACGCACACGCCAGCGCGGCGGAAATCCCATGCGGGCCGTCGAACCGAAGCAACGGAAGGGAGACACTACGAAGGATACAGATACGCGGCGGGCAACGGCATCGGGGACAAGGCCCGCCTTCGTTCGGCCCGGTAACGGACGGAACGAAGCTGCGGTTTCACGCACGCAGACGGATTGTTGCGGAACGGCTCATTTCAGCCGCACCTGTATCAATTATGATACAGAAACGACATCAAACCCGCAGAAATCAACGATTCTTGGAATTATATTAAGTTGAATACAGGCAACAGGGGCCCGAAGGCCCCTGCATTCCGTGTAATCAGTGATAGGGCTCTGTGGCTTAATTCACCTTGGCACCTACCGCGCTGCCAGCTGCACTTGCCCCCGGCAGCGGGGGCAAGCCCGGCAGGGTGGTGGGGTCCACATGTATATTGCCCCAGCGCAGCCCCCAGTGCAGGTGGGGACCGGTCGCGCGGCCGGTCGCGCCGATAGCGCCGATCTGCTGGCCTTGTGCCACCACGTCCCCCGGCTTCACGTCAACCCGGCTCAGGTGCAACATGGACGAGAACAGGTTGAACCCGTGGTCGATAATGACGAGGCCGCCCTCCAGCGTGAAATCCGTCACCGCGAGCCGGATGGTCCCGGCTGCAGGCGCAAGAATGGGCGTCCCGGTCTTGTTGGCGACATCGACACCGTAATGCGGCGAACCGGGCACGCCGTTGCGGATGCGCTGGGATCCATAAACACCGGAGATGCGCCCGACGGCGGGCCATACGAACGACTGCGCCCAGTGCATGTCGAGCGATGGATTGGCGCGCGCCGCCGTGATCTGCCTCACCTCTTCCTGGCGACGGGCCAGCATTTCAGGCGGCATCTGCACGGTCTTGGGCGGGAGGCCGTTGACGTGCTGGATATTGAAGGTGCGCGGCTCCACCAGCAGGGTATGGGAGACCTGCGTGCCGTTGGTATGAATCGCGGTCAGTTGCACCTGACCTGCCACATCCCGGTGCAGGCCGAGAACGAAGCGGCCGTCGGCGGCCAGTGGCAGGTCCTGCCCATCATAGACCAGCCGTGCCGTGCCTTGCGGTGTGACGCCGACCACAACGCCGCCTTGCACAACCCGGTTCAGGATCTGGAATTGAGCGGTGGGAGCAACGGTAGCGGACGGGACGTATTCCGGAAGGATTTCGTCTGCCTGCGCAGGGCCTCCAGCCATCACCAAGGCCGCCGCACTCATTCCGGCCAAAGTCCGACTGGCCTTCAGGGCCAGCTTTCCCGCGCGCCGGGACCATGCCGGTCCGGCCTTCAGCACATCACGCACCGCTGTCTCTCCTGCCTTATATTTTCAGCCCCCTGTTTTCAGACCCCGCCCCCGGTGGCCTTACTGCTGTAGTATCAGCCGGCCTTGTTCTGAAGTTCCGCAAAGCGCTTGGTGGCGATTTCGGCACTGGCGTAAGCCTCCTGCGTATCGGCATTCCAATAGCGCAGGTCCTGCAGCGGAATTTTTACGCCTGTGACCGCGCAGACCACGTGATCTCCCGGGCTGAGCATGCGGAACGAGCCGGGAAGATACTGAACCCGCGCGGGGCGCGAAGCATTGGAATTGAGCATGGAAACCACTTCACCTTGCATTAAATGACTGCAAACCTGGCCGCCGCACCCGCCCTGCAGCGGATCGCGGCCGTGATGAGATAGCCGCCCTCTGGAATGGAAACCCGCACGGGCGGAAAACGCAAATCAGAACAGACTGCCCTGCCTGTCCTTGACCGGCCCGGCCTTTTCCAGCTCCTTCGCGGCGGGCTTGGGACGGCTGACCCTTGGCTTTGGCTGAACCGTCTGAGGCAGTTCTGCAGGAGACGACACCTCGGCCGAAGCTTGCTTCGGCGCGCCTTCGGCCACCGCTTGCGGTTCACCATCGACCACAACGCCAACAGTCCCATCCCGCAACTCAAGGGTCAAGGCCCCGGCCCGCTGGGCTGCCTCGGCAGTCGTCAGGACGCGCCCATCGCGCGACCGAACGACGGCATAGCCGCGCTGTACGGTGGCGTAGGGGCTGAGCGTCTCCAGCATCCGCACCGCCTCGCCCAGGCGTCTCTGTTCGTCGCGCAGCCGCAGGGAGGTGACTCGGGTCAGACCCTCGGACACTCGCTCCACGCGCTCGCCACTGCGCCGCAACTCCTGCGTCAGCAGGCGGGGGGCCAGCCGGTCGCCCAGACGCTCGTAGCGGTTACGCCAGACGACGAGGCCGTTGTTGAGGGATTTCGGCAAGCGCTCGGAAAGCTCGTCGAACCGCTGTTCTGCAAGCTGAAGCAGATGGCGCGGATGCGGCAGGCCGCGTGCCAGCCCCTTCACCGCCTCGCTGCGCCGCTCCATCCCCTTGAACAGCGCCCGCTCCAGCCGCAAACCGAACTGACCGACGGTGTAATCCAGATCGGCCTTTACCGGCACGGCCATTTCCGCCGCTGCCGTCGGCGTCGGTGCGCGCCGGTCGGAGGCGTAATCGACCAGCGTCGTATCGGTCTCGTGCCCCACGGCGGAGATGACCGGAATCCCGCTCTCCGCCACGGCGCGAATGACGGCTTCCTCGTTGAAAGCCCACAGGTCCTCGATGGAGCCGCCGCCGCGCGCCACGATCAGCACGTCCGGTCTCGGGATCGGTCCGCCCTGCTCCAGCGCGTTGAAGCCGCGCACGGCGTTGGCCACCTGCTCGGCCGCGCCTTCGCCCTGCACCAGCACCGGCCACAGCAGGACCTGACGTGGAAAACGATCCGCCAGGCGGTGCAGAATATCGCGAATCACCGCACCAGTCGGCGAGGTGATCACGCCGATAACCTCCGGCAGGTACGGAATGGGCCGCTTGCGCTTGGGATCGAACAGCCCCTCAGCGGCCAGCTTGCGCTTGCGCTCTTCCAGCAAGGCCATCAGCGCGCCAACGCCCGCAGGCTCCATGCGCTCGATGACCATCTGATACTTGGAGCGGCCGGGATAGGTGGTCAGCTTGCCCGTGGCGATAACTTCCAGCCCGTCTTCCGGACGGAAGCGCAGGCCGTTCACCATGCCGCGCCACATCACGCCGTCCAGCACGGCGCTTTCATCCTTCAGGCACAGGTAGGCATGGCCTGAACCGGCCTGTTTCCACCCCGATATCTCGCCGCGCACGTGCACGAGGCCGAAGCGATCCTCCACCGTCCTTTTGACGGCGTTGGCGATCTCGCTGACCGAGTATTCGGGAAGATTGGGCGTTTCTGTCGTCACCGGCGTTGTTCCTCGGCCCATGTCTAGCTACAAGCCGCCCAACCTCCAAGCCTAATGAAGAGGGCGACATGAACGTTTTGGTCATTGGCAGCGGCGGGCGCGAACACGCCCTGTGCTGGAAACTGGCAGCTTCCGACAAGCTCGGCACCCTTTATTGCGCACCCGGCAACGCCGGCATCGCCTCGGTCGCGCAACTCGCGGCGCTGAACATCGCCGATCACGACGCCGTCATCCGCTTCGTACGCGAGAAGAGCATCGGGCTCGTGGTCGTCGGTCCGGAACAGCCACTGGTGGATGGCTTGGCAGATGCGCTGAAGGCCGCGGACATCCTGTGCTTCGGCCCGTCGCAATACGCGGCCCAGCTTGAAGGCTCCAAGGGTTTCACCAAGGACCTGTGCAAGCGCTATAACATCCCGACCGCCGCCTACGAGCGCTTCACTGACGCGGAAGCCGCCAAGGCTTACATCCGCCAGCAGGGCGCGCCGATCGTCGTGAAGGCCGATGGCCTGGCCGCGGGCAAGGGCGTCGTCGTCGCCATGACGCTGGACGAGGCGCTTGACGCCATCGACATGATCTTTGGCGGCCAGTTCGGTGCGGCCGGCGCGGAAGTGGTGGTAGAAGCCTTCCTTGAGGGTGAGGAAGCCAGCTTCTTCGTGCTGACCGACGGCAAGACCGCCGTGCCACTGGCAACCGCGCAGGACCACAAGCGCGTGGGTGATGGCGACACCGGCCCGAACACCGGCGGCATGGGTGCCTACTCCCCCGCTCCGGTGATGACCGACGCGCTGGTCGCCCAGACCCTGCGCGAGATCGTCGAGCCTACCATCAAGGCGTTGGCAGACGAAGGGCACCCCTACGTGGGTGTGCTCTACGCAGGCCTGATGATCACCAAGGACGGCCCCAGCCTCATCGAATACAACTGCCGGTTCGGCGACCCCGAATGCCAAGTGCTGATGATGCGGATGGACAGCGACTTCCTGCCCGTGCTTCTGGCAGCGGCCAAGGGCGAACTCCAGCCGAACAGCGTGCAGTGGAAGGAAGACGTTGCCCTCACCGTTGTGATGGCCGCCGAGGGCTACCCTGGCGAGCCGCGCAAGGGCACGGTGATCAACGGGCTGGACGCCGCTGGCGCGACCGAAGGTGTTGTCGTGTTCCATGCGGGCACCAAGGCCGATGGCGAGCGTATCCTTGCCAACGGCGGACGCGTGCTGAACGTGACCGCGCTCGGCAAGACCGTGGCTGAAGCACAGACCCGTGCCTATGCCGCCATCGACAAGCTCGACTGGCCTGAGGGATTCTGCCGCCGTGACATCGGCTGGCGCGCCATCGAGCGCGAACAGCAGCAAGCCTGATCTGGAACCCGATTTTGCAGGGGGCGCCATGCCCCCTGCAAATCTTGAACAAAAGCTCTAGAACAGGTGGGAGCAACCACGGGGTGAGACCATGAGCCTGTTCGTGAGCGAGCGCGTACCCGAAACCACCTCTCCAGCAGGTGGGCACAACCACCACTCGCTGGTGCTGATTCACGGCTGGAGCTGCGACCACACCGCCATGGCTCCGGTGGCCGACGCCTTCCCTGACCGGCACGCCATCTGCCTCGATCTACCCGGACACGGGCGTAGCCCCGCCGCCGAAAGCTATACCATCGAAGCCCAGGCTGCCGCCGTGCTGGCCGCCGCACCGGAGAGCTGCATTCTGGTCGGCCACAGCATGGGCGCGCAGATTGCCGTGGAGGCAGCTGTGCAGGCTCCGGACCGTGTGGCGGGCCTTGTGCTGCTCGACCCCGCGCCCATCGTGCCGCATGACAGCGCCCGCAGCTATGTGGAGGACATGCGCCGTCATATCATGCGCCTCGACCCCACCCAGCTGGCCGACATGCTGGAAGTGTTCGGCCGCCGCCAGATCATCCGGGCGAACGAACCCAGCGCCATCGATGACCTGGTGGAGACCATGACCCGTACGCCCGCCGCTGTGGTGCGTGCCTGCTGGGACGCGGTGTGCGACTGGAACGGCGAGGCGGCCTTCGCCCGCCTCACCTGCCCGACGCTGGTCATCGTCATCGACAAGGCGCTGAATCGCCCTGCCAACCTTGCCAAGGCCCTACCGAAGGTTATGACCGGGCAGGTTTCTGGCGCAGGCCACATGCTCCAGTTCGAAGTGATGGATCAGGTTGCCGCCATGATGCAGCGCTTCTTCACGCTACAGCGGCTCTAATAGCTGATCGGCGCATTCACTGCTGAGAAGTACGCTTCAATGAATAGACCCTGCGGGAAGGCCGCCCGCAGGGTCTTAATTGGAGGTCACAGATTTGCTCCATCAGAACTGGAGTGAATAATAAACCATGCCTTGGGCATGGCAATCGCCCGATGGTCGAATATCCACAACACC
>NZ_DATBUP010000056.1:0-36319 GCF_036515995.1 Pedomonas sp.
TCCGCCCCGGGCCCGCCAGCCCCACCTGCCAACCACGCGCCCGCCAACCATCGCACGCACCGAACAGCCTTTCGCGTTTTGCCCCGGTTAGTCACGCCTCGTTATTGATTTCAGCGGCGGGCCGTATCACTGTTCGCCGGAATCACGCGTGTAACAATCGCAACGGGGTCATTCATGCAGTCTCGCCGCTTCGCACTGTCGGTCTTCGGCATTACCGCGCCCGCCCTTGCCCTTGGGGTGGGGCTGTCGGTGCCCAGCCCGGCGGCTTTTGCCCAGTCGCAGGACCCGGTCACGGAAACGCCGCTGCCGTCGGGTCCGCCGGCCGCCACCGGCACGGCCCAACCCGCCTACAATCAGCCCGCTTCCGGCCAGCCCGCCAATCTGGTGCCCGCCCCTGCGCCCGCTGACCCCTATGCCGCCCAGGCTCCGGCAGCCGCACCTGCCCAGGCTCCTGCCGCCGCCCCGGCGCAAGCTCAGGCGGCCACGCAGGCCGCTGGCACCGCCCAGCAGAATGCAGACAACACCTATGACGAGGACTCCGTGCTGGCCGCCGCGTCCGGCGCCTTCGGCAAGGGTGCGGAGGAAGTCGGCAAGGTCATCGAGAAGATCTTCGCCGATCACGGCCGCCCGAACGGCTACATCGTGGGCACCGAAGGCGGCGGCGCGTTCATCGTCGGCCTGCGCTACGGCAACGGCACGCTCTACCACAAGGTGGAAGGCGAGCAGCCGATCCACTGGACCGGCCCGTCCCTCGGCCCGGACGTGGGTGGAGACGTCAGCCGCACCTTCACGCTGATTTACCACCTCTACGACACCAACGAGCTCTACAAGCGCTTCCCGGCCATCGAGGGCAAGGTCTACCTCATCGGCGGCTTCACCGTGAGCTACCACCAGCGCGACAACATCGTCGTCGTGCCGGTACGCCTCGGCGCGGGCTGGCGCTTGGGTGCCAACCTTGGCTACATCAACTTCACCAAGGAGCGGCGCTACCTGCCGTTCTGATCTCGCGTTCTTATCTGGCGGTCCTGCCGCCTGAAATGCAAAAGCCCCGAAGGAACTCTTCCGGGGCTTTTTCTGTGCCTTCAACCGGAAGCGTCCGGCCTCACACCTCGACCAGCTTCACCCCCAGCGCGGCGGTGCGCCCGTCGGCCAGCTGGGTCAGCTCGAACTCCACCCGCTGCCCTTCGTCGAGGGCGCGCAGCCCGGTGCGCTGGATGGCGGAGGCATGCACGAACACGTCCTTCACCCCGTAATCAGGACGGATGAATCCAAAGCCCTTCTTGCGATTGAACCATTTGACTTCACCCGTTGCCATCACCGGCCTCCTCACTTTTCACCGGGCTTATAACCCGAAGCGGCAGCGGCCGGAAACGCCCTGCGACATGGCCCTGCTCCACCGCGACATACGCCGCCATGTCCGCCTGCGCCATGATGATCCACACCTTGCCGTTCTCCGCCGCCCGCTCCGCATCGCAGGCCGAAGGCACCGCGACGCCCGACGGGTGGGAGTGATACCAGCCGAGAATGGCCTCGCCCCGCTCCCGCGCATTGCGATGCGCCTGAATGAGCGTGCGCGGGTCGATCTCGAAGGCCCGCTCCGGGGCGTCGGCCACGTTGGCGGCGGGCAGAACGTCCCGCACCCGCGCCTCGCCGTCCTGCACGCGGCCGACCAGCAGCCCGCAGCACTCGAGCGGGTGCGCCGCCTGCGCCTCGGCCAGCATCTTGGCCTGCTGGTCCGGCGTCAACACGAGCGCCGTCAGGTCTACATCCTTCACATCCGCCTCAGATGATGATCGGGCGGTTCGGCAGTTCGTTGCTTCCGCCATCCTCGCCCGGCGGTGCCACCAGCGCCAGTGCGGGCGCGCACACATTCACCGCGCCGATGATGCCGTCCGCCAGCCGCCCTTCCTTGGCGCAGGCCACCAGCGTCCGGTGCGCTTCCTCCCAGACGCTGTTCGGCACCTTGTCCTCCAGCCCCACGTCCACCAGCACCTCGGCGTAGTGTTCGGCCAGAGAGACGTAGAGCATCACTCCCAGCCGATCGACCGAGCGGTGCATGCCGTGCACGAAGAACTGCTCCCGCGCCGCCTGCGCGGCTTCCCGGTGCGCCCAGCTTTTCGGTACGAACCACAGGAACGCCTGCGTCTGGGTCAGCAGCACGGCCAGCAGCAGGAACACCACCAGCTGCGCAAACAGCAGCGCCGTCACCGGCCACGGCGTCAGCAGCAGCAGGATCCACGGCACCGCCAGCGACAGGAACGCCGCCCAGCCGAGGCCGATCGAACGAAAATCTTCCGAATGCTTGGCCACCACGCACACGATCTCGGCGGAGGTCGTGGCCTCGGCCTCGGCCACCGCCGTCTCGATGCGGGTCATGTCCGTTTCAGAGAGCTTCGGCATTACCAGCCTCCCGATGCGCCGCCGCCACCGAAGGAGCCGCCGCCCCCACTGAAGCCGCCACCGCCAAATCCGCCACCGAAGCCGCCTCCTCTGTGTCCGCCGCTCATAAGGATGAACGGCAAGGCCGCCGCCATCGCGGAAGATCCGCCGCGCCGCCCGCGCCTGCCGCCCCGGCTCACCAGCCGGGCGATGAAAAACCAGATGATGAAGAACAGGATGGCCCCGCCGATGCCGATGCTGTCATGCGCCTCGACAGGCCGCCGGTCCGCCAGTTCCTGAAACGGCGCGGCATCGCCGCCCAGCACCTGCGTGATGTCCTGTGTGCCGCGCAGAATGCCGCCCGCGAAGTCACCCGCCCGGAAGCGCGGCAGGATCGACTGGTTGATGATGACGCTGGAGAGCGCATCCGTCAGCCTGCCTTCCGCGCCGTAGCCCACCTCGATGCGCACGCGGCGCTCGTTCGGGGCCACGATCAGCAGCACTCCGTTGTCCTTGGCCTGGCCGCTGCCCGGCTTGGCGCTCTGGCCGATGCCCCAGTGACGGCCCAGCTGGTAGCCGTACTCCTCGATCTCCCGGCCCCGCAGGTTCGCCAGCGTCACCACCACCAGCTGATCGCTGGTCTGGCGCTCCAGCCCGGCGGAAATCTGCGCGATGTGCTGCTCCATTGCCGGGTCGAGGATGTTCGCCTCATCCACCACGCGGCCCGTCAGCGCCGGGAACGTCAGCTTGCCGCCGCGCACCGCCTCGCCGGATTCCGCCTGCGGCATGGTCGCTGCCGGTGCCGCCTGCTGCGGCTTGGCCTGCCCGGCCGCCTGTCCCTGCTGGCCCTGAAGCGGTGCCGTCAGCGGCTTGGTCAGCGGCTCCAGCGCCTTGCCCGCGCCGCTGCGGTTGACCGCCGCTGCGCCCGCTGCCGCCTCGCCCGGCGTCACCTCGCCGCCCGAAGCGCCCGAGATGATCGCCGTTGTCGCGGCATCAGACGGAGCACTCTGGGGCGGAGCACTTTGGGCCGGAGCAGCCCTCTGCGGCGCCTGCGGCTGGGGAGCCGTCTGCTGCGCGGCAACCGGCAACGCCAGTCCGGCCAGCATTGCCCCGGCAATCGCAAGCCCCGGCCAGCGAAAAACCGGCATTACTGGAAACTCACCTTCGGCGCGGTCTGGGCTTCAGGCGTCGCCTGGAACGGCGTCTTGGGCTCGGCGCCGCCGTGGAAGATCGATGTCACCCACTTGTCGGGGATGTTCTTGAACTCGAGGTTGTAGGTCTGCACCGTCTGGATGTAGTCGCGCCGCGCCACGGCGATGCGGTTCTCCGTGCCTTCCAGCTGAGACTGCAGCGCCAGGAAGTTTTGGTTCGCCTTCAGGTCCGGGTAGTTCTCCGCCACCGCCAGCAGGCGGCCCAGCCCGCGCGAAAGCTCGGCCTGCGCCTGCTCGAACGCCTGCATCTGCTGCGGATCGGTCACGTCCGTGGTGTTCAGGGTCACGCTGGTGGCCTTGGCGCGGGCTTCCATCACCGCGCTCAGCGTGCCTTCCTCATGCTTGGCATAGCCGCGCACCGTCTCGACCAGGTTCGGTACCAGATCGGCGCGGCGCTGGTACTGGTTCTGCACTTCCGCCCACGCGGCATCCGCCGCTTCGCCCTTGGTCGGCACGTCGTTGATGCCGCAGCCAGACAGCATCAGGGCCGCGCCCGCCATCAGAACCAGTTGCCGCATGTTCATTCCCTGCCTCCATCATGCAATTCGCTGTAGAAAAGTGGATGCCGCACAGGCATTTGACAAGGCCTCTTAAATCCGCGGCCAAGGCTTCCTACCTATGTCTGACATGACCATGGGGCACACTCACACCATCGACATACCGCCAGAGCATGCGGGTTTCCGGCTGGACCGGGCGCTGGCGCTCGGCATCCCTACTCTTAGCCGAGAACGCATCAAGGCGCTCATCAGCACGGGCGAGGTCACGCGCGCGGGCACGCGCGTGCGCGATCCCGCCCTCAAGGTGAAGGCCAGCGAGAGCTACGCCGTCACCGTTCCGGCCCCGCGCCCCGCCGACACGCAGGCGCAGGACATCCCGCTTGAGATCGTGTTCGAGGACGAGCATCTGCTGGTGGTGGACAAGCCCGCCGGCCTCGTCGTTCACCCGGCCGCCGGCAATCTGGACGGCACGCTGGTCAACGCGCTGCTGCACCACTGCCACGGCCGCCTGTCCGGCATCGGCGGGGTTGCCCGCCCGGGCATCGTCCACCGAATCGACAAGGACACCTCCGGCCTCCTCGTGGTCGCCAAAACCGACCCCGCACACGAGCATCTGTCCCGCCAGTTCGCCGCCCATACGGTGGAGCGCGTCTATACCGCGCTGACCGGCGGCATCCCCACGCCCAACGCCGGGCGCATCGAGGGCGCGCTGGCCCGCTCGGTGCATGACCGCAAGAAGATGGCGATCGTCAGCGAAGGGCGCGGACGCCACGCCGTCACCCATTACCGCCTCATCCGCCCGCTGGGGCCGGACGCCGCCCATGTGGAATGCCGGCTGGAGACGGGCCGCACCCATCAGGTGCGCGTTCACATGGCCTCCATCGGCCACGCTCTGCTGGGTGATCCTGTTTATGGCCGGGCCGGTCGCAAGGGCGGGGTCAAATCCATTCTCGACCGGCTCGAATTCCGCCGTCAGGCGCTTCATGCCGGGGTACTGGGGTTCGTCCATCCCGTCACCGGCGAGGCCATCCGCTTCGAAAGCCCGCTGCCCGAAGACATGGTGCAGCTCATCGATGCGTTGAGTGGTGGGAACTGAAAATGGAAACAGTCCTTTCGTCTGTTCGTTGCTTGTTTCAATAGGCAGAACGGTCGTAAAGTTATGAAGCCACAAGAGAGTGAAGGGTCCATGTCAGCAAATTCCACGCCTGCGACCGTTCCAGCCCTGACGGGTGAGGCATCGCTCTCCCGCTACCTTCAGCAGATTCGCCAGTTCCCCCTGCTGACGGCGGATCAGGAATACATGCTCGCCAAGCGCTGGGTGGAACATGAGGATGCCGAGGCCGCGCACAAGCTGGTCACCAGCCACCTCCGTCTCGTCGCCAAGATCGCCATGGGGTATCGGGGCTACGGCCTGCCCGTTTCCGAACTGATCGCCGAGGGCAACATCGGCCTGATGCAGGGCGTGAAGAAGTTCGATCCGGACAAGGGCTTCCGCCTCGCCACCTACGCCATGTGGTGGATCAAGGCGAGCATCCAGGAATTCATTCTGCGCTCGTGGTCGCTGGTCAAGATCGGCACCACCGCCTCGCAGAAGAAGCTGTTCTTCAACCTGCGCCGCCTCAAGGGCAAGCTGCAGGCGGTTGAAGACGGCGACATGCACCCGGACGACGTGAAGGAAATCGCGACCACCCTTCAGGTGAGCGAGGATGACGTCGTCTCCATGAACCGCCGCATGGCCATGGGCGGCGACACGTCCCTGAACGTGCCGCTGCGTCAGGACAGCGATGGCGGCGAGTGGATGGACTGGCTGGCCGATGACTCGCCCCAGCAGGACGAGATCGTCGCCGAGCGCGAGGAAGCCGACATGCGCCACCAGCTGCTGCTGGCGGCGATGGAGGAACTGAACGAGCGCGAGCGCCACATCTTCACCGAGCGCCGCCTCAAGGAAGACCCGGCGACGCTGGATGACCTGTCGAAGGAATACAACGTCAGCCGCGAGCGCATCCGCCAGATCGAGGTGCGCGCCTTCGAGAAGGTACAGAAGGCCATGCGCAAGGTGGTCGAGACCCAGCAGCTCGCGCTGGACTAAACCCGAAAGCGAACCCGGCACGGCGGAGGACATTCAGCCCTCTGCCACCGCTCTCCAGCGCCAAAGCTGCCTCTTCCCCTCCCAGCCGATCCAACCTGCGCAACCCGACTGTTGCCAGATGCTGCAACCACGGGCAGTGTCCGCAGCGCAGCCAGCCCAGATCAGTGGCAATGACTGCGCCGATCAAACATGTCTCCGGGGTGCGTAATCCTTGCTTGCGCGACTTGTCTCATGGGTCATCAAGGCCCTGCTTGCAGTGCTGCTCTTCACCGTGGTGTGGGCTCTGGCCTACCGCTGGATCAACCCGCCCGCCACATCACTGATGGTGCGGGACTGGGCAGCCGGAAAGACCGTGCAGCGAAACTGGATGCCCATCGAGACCATGTCTCCGCGAATCGCCCATGCCGTCATGGCGGCGGAGGATCAGCACTTCTGCGCCCACAAGGGCTTTGATTTCAAAGCCATTTCCAAGGCCATGGAATCGAACCGCAACGGCAGGAAGCTGCGCGGCGCCTCCACCATCTCGCAGCAGGTAGCCAAGAACGTGTTCCTCTGGCCGCAGCGCTCCTGGGTGCGCAAGGGGTTCGAGGCATGGTTCACCCTGCTCATTGAGGTGCTCTGGCCGAAGCAGCGCACGCTTGAGGTCTATCTCAACGTTGCCGAATGGGGGGACGGCATTTACGGCGCAGATGCCGCCGCCCGCCACCATTTCGGCCGCAGCGCCGCGGATTTGAGCCGCTCTCAGGCGGCGCGGCTGGCCTCGATCCTGCCCTCGCCCGTCAAATGGTCGCCCCACCGCACCTCCGGCGGCATCGCCCGCAAGGCCCGCTCGGTCGAACGCTCTATGTCCTTCATTCGGCGGGAAATGTCAGGGTGCCTTGACCTGCGCTGACCCGTCGGGAAACGGCCAGTCCATATCTTGGAAATTTTGCACAATCCTGTGGTTGACCCGGACGCGACCTCTCCCTATGTTCCGCCCACCCGATTGGGAGCCCATAGCTCAGTCGGTAGAGCAACTGACTTTTAATCAGTAGGTCGATGGTTCGAATCCATCTGGGCTCACCACTCCAGCCTCGGCGGTTTTGCCGCCGAGCCGAAACAGCCAGGCCGGTACAGCGGCCTCGCCGCCATCCTTCAGAAATTCAGACAATCATCAGCCGCATATTCCGGTAACGCCAAGCGCCGGAAAGTCCGGTTTGGATTTCCGTTGCGGGTATGCCCGGGCATCTGAGCCGCATTGCGGCGGCAAGGCTGCCGCCCGTGCGCTGACACGGGCGGCTTTCCCAAGCCTTACCGCACATGCATCACATATGGCCTGACCGAAGCCAGTTATTGCTGTGGTCTATTTATTGCTGGGGCGAAGATCCGGAGAATTCTTCCTGAGAGATCTTGCCGTCGCCGTTGGCATCAGCCCGCTGGAAATCGATGCTGCTCTGATTCAGCGGGGAAATTGCCCGGTCGCCGCGCATTGTCTGACGTGCCGGCACTCCGGATTCGCCGCCTGCGGCCGGAGCCGAGCCCTGCACCTGAAGAGCGCGGGCGAACTCGGCGCGATCAAGCGAGCCGTCCTGATTCTGGTCGAACGCGGCGAAGTTCTGGCCCTGGCCGGTGCCGCTCTCCATGGCGCTCTGGCCGGTCGTGGAGCCCTGCTCCATGCCCTGGCTGGCCGCGCCGCCACCCATGGTGTCCTGACCCATGGTGCCGCCGCCCATCGAGCCACTGCCTGTCGAACCTGAGCCCATCGAGCCTGAGCCCATTGAACCCGAGCCGGTCGAACCCGAGCCGGTCGAGCCCGAACCCATGGTTCCCTGCGACCCCTGGCCCATCGAACCGCTACCGGACATGCCGCCAGTGCTGCCGCTCTGGCCGCCCATGGTGGAACCGCTCTGGCCCGAAGCACCGCCCATCGAACCGGTTTCGCCGCCCGGCCGCTGGGTGCCGGTGCTCATGCCGGATCCGGCAGAGCCGGAGCCCGTCGAGCCCAAACCGGTGCTGCCCGAAGTCTGGGCAATCGCGCTGGTACTGCAAAGAAGTGCAAAGGCGGCCATACAGAGGGATGTGCGCATCATAGCAAGTCATCCTGTGCTAAAGGTTCAGAACAAATCCAAAAGATTTCCCCTGCCAGTGTCTGAGATCTCGACAGGCGGGAAACCGCTTCCCCTGCGAAACTTCTGCATTCGGGGTTTTATTTGAACGCCACCTTTAATAGCCGGTTCCGAGGTTCGACCGGCGTCTCCGCCATGCAGGACGAGTGATGCAAAAAGGGCGACAGCCTTCCCGGCCATCGCCCCCTTCTTCGCGATACAGGCGAGGCTTAGCCCGCCTGCCCGTTAACCTGACGTTCTCAGGCGCTGCGCGTTCCCTCGAACGGAAAAGCGCCGAACGATCCCGCCTGCGCCTGCCCGGACAGCCGGTCGCCATCCATCGAGCCCTTGAAGATCAGGGTAATCGGCATCGGCTGGGTGATGTCGACCGACCACACCACGGCGTTGCCGTCCACCGAACCGTTGTAGATGGCGCGCTCATCGCCCGCTGCGCGTTGAACGCCGGTCAAAGCGCCGTCACTGCTCGTCACCGAGAGTTCTGATTCCATTGGACCCAGGGGCGATGTGATGTTCAGCTTCCAGAGGCCATCGATTGCCATGCTCGTTCTTCCTTTTCCCAAAGCAAGTTCCTGCCGGGCACTGTCCCGGCAATCTGAAAAATGCAGTCAGCTACAATAGTTAGAACAGCAACCTGCCGAATACAGAGCGGCACTGGCTCCTGAGCCAGAACCGGGAGACTAGCTTCAAGCAATCAAGCCTGACAATGCACTTCGTTTAGGGCAGCTTTGAAACCCAGCCTGAATCAGTCGCAACGGAAAAGCCTCTAAGGCGTCGGCTGGCCCGCCTCGGGCTTGTCTGCCTGCGCCGCACGTTCCGCTTCCGCCGCCTGAGACTGGGCCACAAGCTGCCACACCTTGCGCACGCCGTCCGCCGCGCCTGAGCGTGACTGCCGCCATGCCAGCAGGGAAACTGCGCCGATAGTCGCCAGCAGCAGAGCCGTCGGCCCGAACAGCCATGCGGCCGAGGCCAGAGAGAAGTAATAGCCGCGCACGCCCCGGCTGAAGGTGCTCATGGCCGGATTGATGAGCGTGCCGATGGCCTCGCTCCACGCCCGGCGCAGGTCGTCGGGTTGATGGTCCGGCATCGCGCCGATGGCGGCCAGACAATAGTTAAGCTGGCGAATCGACCAGACGAAGTCGAGGATGCCGCGCGAGAGCGTCGCCACCACCATCATCAGCTTGACCTCGAACAGCCAGTGATTCTGCAGCTGCACGAACTGCAGCCCCGCCACGCTGCGATAGGCCGTCTCTCCGCCGAACATCACGCCGATCACCGCCGCCATGACGATGAGGTTGGCCGAACCGAAGAACGCCGCCGAGTTCAGGGTATGACCGATGAACTGGCCGTCCGCGATCCGCACCGGACGGTTGGAGATCTGCCACATCCACAGCTTGCGAATCTGCACCATATGCACATTCAGCGCCCCGCGCTTGCCCACCAGGTAGGGCAGCAGGCGCTCGTAGAACATCCAGAAAGTCAGAAAGACGGCCAGGGCGACCACGTCGAACGGCGACACCGAAGGAACTCCTCACAGGGCAAAGCTTGCAGACCCGCCCAGACCATAGCCGTGAACCACGGCCGCCCGCCAGTGGCCATCGCGTCACCTCGGGCAGGGATTTCTACAGGCCGCTCTTGTCGCCCTTGCTGGCCTGTGTCGGCACCTCGGCGTGGTTGCCCAGCGTCTCGCGCACATACAGCAGCTTCACCGCCACGAACGCGATCACGGTCAGCGGCCCGGCGAACAGCACGCCAATGGCGCCGAACAGCAGACCCGCCGCAATGACGGCGAACAGGGAAAGCGCGGGAGGCAGGGCAATGGCGTGCTGCTGCAGCAGCGGCGTGATGATGTTGCTCTCCAGCTGCTGAACGATGATGATCAGCGCCAGCGCCCACAGCGCCATATCGGGTGACTGGCCCAGCGCCACCACCAGAATGGGCACGGCGGAGATGATGGGGCCGACCAGGGGGATGAACTCCGCCAGCCCCGCGAACAGCCCCAGCGCCAGCGCAGACGGCACACCGATGACCGACAGGCCGACCGTCGTCAGCAGGCCGATGATGATCATCGCGATCAGTCGCGCCACCAGCCAGCGCCGCAGCGCATCGCCCATTTCGGTCAATGTCTCCAGCGCCAGCGGACGGCGCGACCGGGGCAGCAGGGCTAGCAGCCCGTCCCGGTACAGCCCGGGCTGCGCCGCCAGATAGATCCCGCCGACGACGATTATGAACATGTCCGTAATCGCGCTGCTGATGGACAGCACCACGCGGCTGACGTCGCCGATCACCCGGGTAAGGGACAGCAACTCGCCCCCGAGGCGGGCCATGAACTGCCGCCCGAGGCCAGACTGCGCCAGCTGATTCTCCACCGCCTGCCAGGATTTGGGCATGGTCTCGATGAGCGCCGAGACCTGTGCGCTGATTTCCGAGCCGAACAGCCAGATGCCGCCGCCGATGAACGCGATGACGATCGCGACCGACAACGCCAGCGCCCAGTTTCCCGAAATTCTCAGCCAGCGCTTCAACGGCCGCGCCAGCGCCACCAGCAGTACGGCCAGCAACACCGCGCCCAGAATGAGCATCAGCACATGCAGCAGCTGCCATAGCGCCACAACCAGCAGCACGACCAGAATGACGATCATCAACCGCCGGAAGAACCGCGCATCGCCTCCCAGTTCCGGCAACCGTCCATCCCCCCACGCTGCGGCTTCACCTGCGGCGTCGCCGCCAAGGCCACGTCCCGCTTACCGTCAACCCCTGAAGACTCGCCCGGTTCCCTCAGGCCGGCAGGATGCCAGCGAACAGCACGAAGCAGTGCAGCACGCGGACGACAGACGTCAGTTGCCGATGCCAAGTCGATTTTCAATGTGTGAGGGTGCCCATCGGGGCCGTGGCACTGGTTATAGGGGACCACCGGATGGGTGGTGGGCGGTGACGGGCTCGAACCGCCGACCCTCTCGGTGTAAACGAGATGCTCTACCAACTGAGCTAACCGCCCCAGTGCGTGCAGTCCTTTAGTTTCTGGGTGGCTCCCCGGTCAAGCGCATTTTCAGGAAAGTGCAAAGATTGCCTGTTCAGAACCTATCGCCCTCGATGGGAATGGCTGCGCGCCCCTTCTCAATCCTCGTCCCCTGCCGCATGTCCTGTGCAAGGCCGCGCTGCAGCGACGCGCAGCCAACGGGGGAGGAAAACCAATGAATCGCAAGTTGATGCCGCCGCTCAACGTGGTCCAGAACTGCTACGTCGTCCGCAATCTTGAGGAAGCCTGCCAGCGATTCTCGGACATCTACGGCGTCGGCCCCTTCGTGGGTGGCGGCGAAGGCGGCGTGCTGGAGGATCATGTCTATCGCGGCGCCCCCGCTGCCCCGGTGCGGCTGAGAGCGGCCTTCGTCCAGTCCGGCGACCTCAACATCGAACTGCTCGAGCCCGTATCGGATGGACCCAGCGCCATTCACGACATATTTCCGAACGGCGAGACCGGCTTTCACCATGTGGCCGTGTTTACAGAAGACTACGAAGCCGAGCGGGACCGGTTCGTCGGCCTCGGCATGCCTGTCGCCAGCGAGTTCACGATCTTTGGCGGTCTGCGCATCTGCTACATCGACGCACGCGAAACCCTTGGCCACATGATCGAGCTCTACCCCGAAGCCGAGGCCCTGCGCGCCCTTTATCGCCGCACCCGCGAGGCCGCGCAGACCTGGGACGGCGAGCAGCTCATCGTGCCATTCTGACGGCATTTTCCCAACGAAAAGCCCCGGCGCGCATGCAGCGAACCGGGGCTCGTCATTGAACAGCGCCGTGCCAGCCCGTGAACAGGCCAACCAGCGCGTTCATTGCATTACCGCACCAGAACCACCGCTGCCTTGCGCGTACCCTCAGCGGCCCGCCTGGCGAGCCGAATGGCGTCCGAGATCTCGTCGATGTTCGAGGACACCGTCGCCACGGCTTCCGCCGCGCTCTGCATGTTCGATGACATGGTCTGCGAGACGGCGTTCTGCTCTTCCAGCGCCGAGGACGTAATGGTCACGTTCTCCCGCACCGTCGCCACAGCATTGGTGATCGCGCTGAGCGATGCCACCACACCCGCCGAGATCGATTGGATCCGGCTGATCTCGGTACCGATCTGCTCGGTCGCCTGAGAGGCCTGCGTTGCCAGCGCCTTCACTTCCTGCGCCACCACGGCAAAGCCCTTGCCCGCCTCGCCCGCGTGCGCGGCCTCGATGGCGGCGTTCAGCGCCAGCAGGTTGATCTGGTTCGCCACCTTGCGGATCATGATGGCGATACCGTTCATCTCCTGCGCCGCGCCGGACAGGGCCTTGGTGCTCTGCTCCACGGCCGTTGTCTGCTCAACCGCGCTTTCCGTCGCGCTCAGCGAATGGAACATGCTGCGGGAGATCTCGTCGATCGAGGCCGCGAACTGCTCGGCGCTTACCGCAATCTCCTCAACGCTGCTGGCCGTCTGCTTCGCCGCCTCTACAGCAGTCGTCGCGTTCTGCGCGGACAGATCAATCGCACCGTCAATCTCGCCGAAGTTGCTGTCGATCAGCGTCTTCAGGTTAGCCAGCAGCTCTACCTGCTCGGTCACGTCGGTGGCGAAGGCCACGATCTTGGACACTCGGCCGTTCAGGTCGAGAATCGGGTTATAGCTGGCCTCCATCCGAATCTGCCGGCCATCCTTGCCGGAGAACCGGTACTGGCCCATCTGGTAGCGGCCCGCGTTCAGCTCGGCCCAGAAGGCATCGTACTTCGAGCCCAGCTCCAGATCGCCCATGAGCATGCGATGGTGCCGACCCTCCAGCTCGGCCATGGTGTAGCCCAGCGCGTTCAGGAAGTTGTCGTTCGCCTTCAGGATGACGCCATCGACCGAGAACTCGATGATCGCCTGCGAGCGGCCGATCGCTGTGATCTGCGAGGCGTAGTCGAGATTGAGCAGCCGCTCCCGGGCATCGGCCCATTCCACCACGAAGCCGATCCGCTTGTCGCCCTCCACCAGCGGCGTTGCGCGCAGATCGAACACGCGGTTGCCAACGTTGATGGTCGCCGAGTGCGGCTTGTCCAGATAGTTCAGCAGCCGCACCTGATGAGCCGGGTTTTTGTGGAACACGCCCATGTTGCGGCCAATCAGGGAGTCGGCGCGGAAATCGGGCAGATCCTTGCGCAGGTCCGCCTCGGCTTCCTTCATCAGGGCCGTCACGGCAGGGTTCATGTAGATGATCTTGAAGTCAGCGTCCGCGATCATGACGTTCGTGCGGACCGCATCCAATGCCGTTTTGAATAACGCAACCACGCTGCACCCTTCCCGAAAAAGCCGGCCGTTACGGACAAACTCAAGGTAAACCAATGGTCACCATTTTCCGGGAAAGTCGTTACTTAAAGATGAATTAGCTCTCATGGCCGTGCCGGCGCACGGCAGGTTGTGCCGTTGTGTCGCGCCGCTCAGCATCCGGATCCGTTAAGGAGCACACAGTGCGCCAGAGGCCATGGGGCCAGATAAAAAACGAACCCGGTCGCCCTGGCGCCAGGTTGTCTTTCAGACCATCAATGTCTTTGGATGGCAGCGGATGGTGGGCGCGGCAAGGATTGAACTTGCGACCCCTGCGGTGTGAACACAGTGCTCTACCACTGAGCTACGCGCCCGTCACCATCGGCTGCGGCGTGGGAATTAGCGGTTTCAGAATGGCTTGTCCAGCCTTCTTTTCATTCCTTTGCCGAAAAATCCGGTCCTGTGAAAAGCGGGGACCGCTCCGTCTTGAGGAGGGTGAACGCCGGAGCAGGCCTGCCGCCCGTCTGCCGGCGCTCATCCAAACCTGTCTTAGTTGACGGCGTCCTTCAGCGCCTTACCGGCGCGGAACTTCGGCGTCTTGCTGGCTTCGATCTTGATCTCTTCGCCCGTGCGCGGGTTGCGGCCGGTGGAAGCCTTCCGCGTCGCAACGCCGAACGTACCAAAGCCGACCAGTCGAACTTCGTCGCCCGCCTTGAGCGCCGTCGTGATCGCGTCAAACAGCGCGTCCACAGCGACGCCTGCCTGCGTCTTGGTGAGGCCGGCAGTATCGGCAACAGCGCTGATCAGTTCCTGCTTGTTCATGGATCTGGACCCCCAGGATAAAAAATATAAGCCGGCTTATTGAGCCGGGGCCATCTAAGAATCAGAATTATAGCTTGTCAAAAGGAAAACCGCCCGTAAGGGCGGTTTTCTCAAGGTTTTTTCGCTAATGGTTACAAAAATTGTAACCTAGTGAGCGATGGATGGCTCGTGTTCGCCGATGCGGTCGTTACGGGAAGCGGCAGCTGCCATCTCCTCCGCTTCCTTCCAGTCGATCGGCGTGAGCGGCTGGGTAAGCGCCAGATCGAGCACCTGATCCGCCACCTTGACCGGGATGATCTCCAGCCCCTGCTTCACGTTTTCCGGAAGCTCGGCCAGATCCTTCTCATTCTCCGCCGGGATCAGCACAGTCTTGATACCGCCGCGCAGTGCTGCCAGCAGCTTCTCCTTGAGGCCGCCGATGGGAAGTACCCGGCCGCGCAGCGTCACCTCGCCGGTCATGGCAATGTCCTTGCGCACCGGAATGCCCGTGAGCACCGAGACGATGGACGTCACCATGGCGATACCGGCCGACGGACCATCCTTCGGCGTTGCGCCTTCCGGCACATGCACGTGGATGTCACGCTGCTGGAACAGCGGCGGCTTGATGCCGAACAGGGCCGAGCGCGACTTCACGTAGGAGAAGGCCGCCTGGATCGATTCCTGCATCACGTCGCCGAGCTTGCCGGTGGTCTTGATCGCGCCCTTGCCCGGCACGGTCACGGCCTCGATGGTCAGCAGCTCGCCGCCCACCTCGGTCCATGCCAGACCGGTGGTTGCACCGACCTGATCCTCCTGCTCGGACTCGCCGAAGCGGAACTTCCGCACGCCGGCGAACTCTTCCAGGTTCTCGGACGTGATGTGGACCGACTTCTCCTTGCCCTCAAGGATGCGCTTCAGCGACTTGCGGGCAAGCTTGGCCAGTTCGCGCTCAAGGCTGCGCACGCCCGCCTCGCGGGTGTAGTAGCGCACCAGATCGCGCAGCGCGTCGTCGGACACCGACCACTCGCCCGATTTCAGCCCGTGGTTCTCCACCTGCTTGCCGAGCAGGTGACGCTTGCAGATCTCCACCTTCTCATCCTCGGTGTAACCCGAGAGCTGGATGATCTCCATGCGGTCCAGCAGCGGCTGCGGCATGCGCAGACTGTTGGCGGTCGTCACGAACATCACGTCAGACAGGTCGTAGTCGACCTCAAGGTAATGGTCGTTGAACTTGGAGTTCTGTTCCGGATCAAGCACCTCCAGCAGCGCCGATGCCGGATCGCCGCGGAAGTCCTGGCCCATCTTGTCGATCTCGTCGAGCAGGAACAGCGGGTTGCTGGTGCCAGACTTCTTGAGCGACTGGACGATCTTGCCCGGCATGGAGCCGATGTAGGTCCGGCGGTGACCGCGGATCTCGGCCTCGTCACGCACGCCACCCAGCGAGAAGCGAATGAATTCGCGCCCCGTCGCCTTGGCGATCGAGCGGCCAAGCGAGGTTTTGCCGACGCCCGGAGGGCCGACGAGGCACAGGATCGGCCCCTTCAGCTTGTTGGTGCGGGACTGCACGGCGAGATACTCGACGATGCGCTCCTTAACCTTCTCAAGACCGTAGTGATCGGCATCCAGCACCGCCTCGGCGGCCTTGATGTCCTTCTTGACCTTGGACTTCTTGCCCCACGGCAGGCCCAGGATCCAGTCGAGGTAGTTGCGCACCACCGTCGCTTCGGCGGACATCGGGCTCATGGAGCGGAGCTTCTTCAGCTCTGCCAGGGCCTTGTCACGCGCTTCCTTCGACAGCTTGGTCTTCTTGATGCGCTCTTCCAGCTCGGACGTTTCGTCCCGGCCGTCATCCGTCTCGCCCAGCTCGCGCTGAATCGCCTTGAGCTGTTCGTTCAGGTAATACTCGCGCTGGGTCTTCTCCATCTGGCGCTTCACGCGCGAGCGGATCTTCTTCTCCACCTGGAGAACGCCGATCTCGCCTTCCATGAAGCCGAAGACCATTTCAAGCCGCTTGGCCACGTCCGTCGTCGCCAGCAGTTGCTGCTTGTCGGAAATCTTCAGGCCCAGATGGCTCGCCACCGTATCGGCCAGCTTCGAGGCTTCGGTGATCTGATTGAGACCAACTAGAACCTCAGGCGCGATCTTCTTGTTAAGGCGAACGTATTGCTCGAACTGGTTGACGACGGAGCGCATCAGGCCGCGCACTTCATCATTGTCCGTGTTTTCCTCGGCCAGAACGTTGACCGAAGCTTCCAGATAGTCCGCCTGCTCGGAGAAGGTGTCGACCTTGGCGCGTTCCTTGCCTTCGACCAGCACCTTCACGGTGCCGTCCGGCAGCTTCAGGAGCTGCAGGACGTTGGCCAGCGTGCCAACCTCGTACAGTTCCTTCTGCCCAGGATCGTCATCCGCAGGATTCTTCTGGGAAAGCAGGAAGATGCGCTTCTCGCCACGCATCACCTCTTCCAGTGCCCGTACCGATTTCTCACGGCCAACGAACAGCGGCACGATCATCTGCGGGAAGACCACGATGTCGCGAAGGGGCAGCACAGGAAACAGCTGTTGCATTGAAGCCTCACAAACCTAGGCGCGCACCCGCCCTATGCACGGTGCAGCCTCTTGTACTTGCATATGGGGAGCGGAACCGTCTGCATCAAGCTTAGGCACGCTCCCCATACACTGGCTTTTCATCGTTTCGGTGTGGTGGACCGGATCAGGCCAGGGACCCCACGTCTTCGCGCGTCGTCTGCGAGAAGATCCGTATCGGATCCTTGCGTCCTTCGACCACATCCTTGTTGATCACGACCTCGTCCACGCCGTCCATGCCGGGCAGTTCGAACATCGTATCCAGCAGGATGGCTTCCATGATGGAACGAAGGCCACGCGCACCGGTTTTCCGCTCGATCGCCTTGCGGGCAATCGACTGGAGAGCGTCCTGATTGAAGGTCAGCTTCACGCCTTCCATGTCAAACAGGCGCTGGTACTGCTTCGCCAGGGCGTTCTTCGGCTCGCTCAGGATCTTGACCAGAGCCGCCTCATCCAGATCCTCAAGGGTGGCGATCACCGGCAGACGGCCGATGAACTCCGGAATGAGGCCGAACTTCAGCAGATCCTCGGGCTCGCAATCCTTCAGCAGAGCACCGGTGCGGCGCTCGTCCGGAGACTGCACGTTGGCGCCGAATCCAATGGACTTGCCCTGCATGCGATCGGCGATGATCCGATCCAGACCGGCAAAGGCGCCGCCGCAGATGAACAGGATGTTGGTCGTATCGACCTGGAGGAATTCCTGCTGTGGATGCTTGCGGCCGCCCTGCGGCGGAACCGAAGCGGTGGTGCCTTCCATGATCTTCAGCAGAGCCTGCTGCACACCCTCGCCCGACACGTCACGGGTGATGGACGGATTGTCGGACTTGCGGCTGATCTTGTCGATCTCGTCGATGTAGACGATGCCGCGCTGCGCACGCTCGACGTTATAGTCGGCCGCCTGCAGCAGCTTGAGGATGATGTTCTCCACGTCCTCGCCCACGTAACCGGCCTCGGTCAGCGTGGTGGCGTCAGCCATGGTGAACGGAACGTCCAGAATTCGGGCCAGCGTCTGGGCCAGCAGCGTCTTGCCGCAACCGGTCGGGCCAACCAGAAGGATGTTGGACTTCGCCAGTTCGACGTCGCTGTTCTTCTGGCCGTGGTTCAGCCGCTTGTAGTGGTTGTGAACCGCAACCGACAGCACGCGCTTGGCATGGCTCTGGCCGATCACGTAGTCGTCCAGAACCTTATAGATTTCACTGGGCGTGGGAACGCCGTCCCGGCTCTTCACCAGAGCCGACTTGGTCTCTTCCCGAATGATGTCATTACATAGCTCGACGCATTCATCGCAGATGAACACGGTCGGGCCTGCGATCAGCTTGCGAACCTCGTGCTGGCTCTTACCGCAGAAAGAG
The DNA here is from genome assembly GCF_036515995.1 of Pedomonas sp. Classification (NCBI taxonomy): domain Bacteria; kingdom Pseudomonadati; phylum Pseudomonadota; class Alphaproteobacteria; order Sphingomonadales; family Pedomonadaceae; genus Pedomonas; species Pedomonas sp. The sequence continues at coordinate 18,278 of NZ_DATBUP010000056.1, forward strand.
CAGTAGAGCGTATTCTTCGAGTCGCTGCCGCTGAGCTTGGTCATGCGCGTCCTTTCCTCGTTCGGCCTAATTACACGGCCGACACTGGCATCCTAGACCGAGCCTCTAGGGCTTAACAATCCCGAAATGGAGAGGATCCTCTCCATTCAGACGCGGGGACTATAACGCGCCGGGCCTCAAAAGAGGCTTAATGGATCGCTGATAACACAGGATTCCGGCGCGTCTTTACAGCCGACTACCGCTTTTCGCCCTCTTCGGGCGTTTCAGGGCGGCGCTCGTAAACGGTATCGATCAGTCCCCAGGCCTTGGCTTCGTCTGCCGTCATAAATGTGTCGCGTTCGACGGCTTTTTCAACCTCGTCCAGGGAACGACCGGTGTTTTTTTGCAGAATTTCGTTCAGACGCTGGCGAATCCGCAGGATTTCGCGAGCCTGGATCTCGATGTCCGTGGCCTGACCCTGGGCGCCGCCCGAGGGCTGGTGAATCATGATGCGTGCGTTCGGCAGGGCCCAGCGCATGCCCGGTTCGCCCGCAGCAAGCAGGAACGCACCCATGGATGCCGCCTGACCGATGCACACCGTCGCCACCTTGGGCCGGATGTACTGCATGGTGTCGTAAATGGCCAAACCCGCCGTGACCACGCCGCCCGGCGAGTTGATGTACATGAAGATGTCCTTCTTCGGGTTGTCGGCCTCGAGGAAGAGCAGCTGGGCAACGATCAGGGACGCCATGTGGTCCTCGACGCCGCCGGTTACAAAGATGATCCGCTCCCGCAGCAGGCGGGAATAGATATCAAACGCCCGTTCGCCCCGGTTGGACTGTTCGACGACCATGGGGACAAGACTGTTCTGGTAATGGCTGATCGGGTCGATCATGGGCGCTGCCTTTCATAAGTACCTAGACAATCGGGGGCTTTCGCCCCCGATTGCCAAGATTAGGTTTATTCCGCCTTTTTGCTAGAGGCCTTCGACGCGGTCTTGCGCTTCGGCTTTGCCGGAGCCTCCTCCGCGATCTCCGCCGGAGCTGCCTCGGCGGCCTCTTCGGCCGGAGCCGCTTCGGCCTCGGCTTCGGCCTTGTCGGCCTTCTTCGCCTTCGGCTTGGAGGCCTTCTTCTTCGGCGCTTCCTCCGACTGCTTCACGTCGTCGGCATCGTCAGCTTCCAGAGCCTTGGTCAGCTCTTCGCGGCTGACGGTCTTCTCTTCGAGCTCGGCCTTCTCGAGAATGAAGTCCACCACCTTCTCTTCATAGAGCGGGGCGCGCAGCTGGGCGGCGGCCATCGCGTTCTCGGTGAAGAACTTCGCGACCTGCTGCTGCTGACCCGGGTAGCGCTGAGCTTCCTGAGCGATCAGGCGGTTCATTTCGGCCTGAGTGATCTGAACGTTGTTCGCCTGGCCGATCTCAGAGAGCAGCAGGCCGAGGCGGACGCGACGCACCGCGATGTTGCGGTAGTCGTCCTTCTCAGCTTCCAGCTTCGCCTTCTCTTCCTCGTTGTCGCCGGCTTCGCGCTCCAGCTGAGCCCAGATCTGCTCGAACTCGGCCTCAACCATCGACTCCGGAACCGGGAAGTCGTGAGTCGCGGCCAGTGCGTCCAGCAGCTTGCGCTTCAGGAAGGTGCGGGTCAGGGCGTTGTGTTCACGCTCGATCTGCGACTTCAGGATGTCCTTCAGCGACTCGAGACCTTCGAGACCGAAGTTCTTGGCCATCTCGTCGTTGATCTCGACCGGCTTGGAGACCTGCACCTTCTTCACGGTCACGTCGAAGGTGGTTTCCTTGCCCGCCAGGTTCTCGGCCGGATACTCGGCCGGGAAGGTCACGGTGATGGTCTTCTCGTCGCCGACCTTCACGCCGACCAACTGCTCTTCAAAGCCCGGAATGAACATGCCCGAACCCAGCTCCAGCTGGGTGTCTTCGCCCTTGCCGCCTTCAAACTCGACACCGTCCAGCTTGCCGACGAAATCGATGATGATGGCGTCGCCGTCGGCGGCTGCATGACCTTCCGGCGCGTCCTCGAAGGACTTCTGCTGGGAAGCCAGACGCTCAACGGCCTCGTTGACGTCCTTGTCCTCAACCGGAATGGTCCACTTTTCCAGCTTCAGGCCAGACAGGTCCGGGAGGGCAACTTCCGGCAGAACTTCGAGATTCATGGTGAACTCGAGGTCCGCTTCCGGTTCGTACTTGGTCACTTCGATCTTCGGCTGCAGGGCCGGGCGGAGCTTGTTCTCCTCCAGCACCTTCTGCGAACCTTCCTGAACGGCTTCTTCCAGAACCTGGCCGGTCAGCGCGGCGCCGTGCAGCTTGCGCACGACATTTGCCGGGACCTTGCCCGGACGGAAGCCCGGCATGCGAATGGTCTTGGCAACGATGCCAATCTGTTCGTCCAGTTTGCGGGCCAGGTCGGCGGCCGGTACCACCACGGTGTAGGCGCGCTTCAAACCTTCGTTCAACGTCTCGCTGATCTGCATGGCGTTCTCTCAACTCGTCATGTGCCGCCAGGCGGCCGTGAAGCCTTGGTGCGGATGAAGGGACTCGAACCCCCACGTCTCTCGACACTGGAACCTAAATCCAGCGCGTCTACCAATTCCGCCACATCCGCCAGGGCCTGAAATCGAAGCGGCGTCTATAGCACAGGGGTAGGATGACGCAACAATCCCTTATCTCACCCCTCGCCGCGTAAAACGTACCGCCACCGCTTTTAGAATATCCGGGTAGGCTTCGGGAAGATCCTCCGCGATCAGTCCTGGTCCAATACGCCGCCCGGCCTCACCATGCAGCCAGGCGGCCACCGCCGCGGCTTCCGCCGCCCCAAGGCCAAGCTGACGCTGCTGACCGATCAGGCCCAAGATCGTTCCCGCCAGAACGTCTCCCGCACCGGCCGTGCCCAGCTCAGGCGTAGCATGGCAATTGATGTAAATCTGTCCGTCCGGCGTCCCAACGATCGTGTCCGGTCCCTTCAGCAGCACGATACCACCGGAGATCCGTGCCGCTGCCCGCACCCGCTCCAGCTTGCCCGCTGATGCGTCAACCATGGCAAACAGCCGGCGAAACTCGCCTTCATGCGGAGTCATGATGACCGGACCTTGAATGGCCTGGAACAGCGCGTCCGGATCCGCCTCGAAGCTGGTCAGGGCATCTGCATCCAGCACCAGCGGCTTGCCGGTCGCCAGTAACGCCAGCACGGCCTGCCTGCACCGCTCGCCAATGCCAAAACCGGGGCCGATCAGCATGCCGCTGGACCGCTCATCGGCAAGGCAGGCGGCCAACTCTTCGGCCCCCGCCGCGCGCTTGACCATGACCGCCGTGACATGGGCCGCATTGATCGCCACGGCGCTGGGCGGGCTGGCGATGCTGACCACCCCTGCCCCGATGCGCAGCGCCGCCCGGGCGGCCAGCCGGGCCGCTCCTGTGCTCGACGGCCCACCAGAGGCCACCCAGACATGCCCGCGCGAGTACTTATGATCCTGCGGGCCGGGGCGCGGTAGACGCGGGGTGCCCACCATCTGGCAGGTCACGCCGTAATGCGCCACCTCGTCCGCGCTCGGCGACAGGTCGATCGGGACCAGGATCACGTCGCCGCAGCGGGAATGGGCAGGCTCCAGCGCATGGGCCGGTTTGCGCGCGCCAAAGGTCACGGTCACATCCGCCCACACCATATCCGAAACGACTCTGCCGGAATCTGCATCGACGCCGCTTGGCACATCGACAGCGACAACCAGCCCTGCCTGCTCGCACGCCGCTCGAATCCGGGCAGCGAGCCCGTCCTCCACAGGCCTTGCGAAGCCGATACCGAACAGGGCGTCTACCACCACTGTCTCGTGCAACACCCGATCCAGCCCCTCACGGAGAGGCACAACTTCCCCTCCGTATCGCTGGCGCATCGTCCGGGCATCACCGCGGAGTTCGTTTGGATCGCCCCAGGCTCCGACCAGCACAGACCACCCGGCTTCCGCCAAATGACGCGCCACCACATAACCATCCCCGCCGTTGTTACCAGGACCGGCCAGAACCACCGCTTGCCCCTGCCCGGACCAGCGCTTCAGCACTTCGTCCGCCACCGCACGCCCGGCCGCCTCCATCGCCGCGAGGCTCGACTGGCCGGCCCGAAATCGGTCCTGTTCCAGTTGCCGCATCTGGGAGGCCGTCAGCAGGGGATGAAACATGGACATTGGCACGAGTCTCATTTAGTGCAGGAAACGAGCAGTCACCTTGATAGCGCAAGATAAAGCAGAAGACAGGATGTACCGGAAACTCGGAACGATGATGGCAGTGGTGCTCGCGCTTTCGGGATGCGCAACCTCGCCATTTTACGTAGACAAGAAGTCGTCTTACGCGCCGGGCTTCATCCCGCGCAACGAGCTTGGCGAGCCCGTCTTCCCCACGGCCAAGGATGGCAAGAAATCCAGGCAGAAGGCGGCTCAGATAGAAGACAGTCAGAAAACAGCCACTGCCTACACGCCCCCTGCACCGCAGGCGGCTACCCCGTCCGACTGGCTCAGCAAGTCCTGATCGCCATCAATCCTTGCCTTCGACCCAGGCAAGCATCGTTCCGAAAAAAATCAGTTTATATTAAAAATACTTAAACGCGCAGCCTGCTGCAGAAAAGTGCCATTTCTTAGACTACACTTTTAGCGAAAACGCCAAACATAACCCCGTTGACCACCAACCAACCCACCAACGCGACTTGGGGGACGGGGTTTATGAAACTCCTGCAGGGGCTGATGAACAGCCCACATGCCTTACGGCTGCTTGAAGTGCTGGATCGCCGAACCGAGAACCGTATGACGGAGTTCGGCATGCTCGCCCAGGCTTTCGAATTCGCCAAGATCAACGGCGTTCGAGGCGACTATTTCGAGTTCGGAGTCTGGCGCGGCAAGACATTCATCCATGCACGCACCATGGCCCGTCGTTATCGTGTTTCCCCCATCGTCTTTCGGGCCTTTGACAGCTTCGCGGGCCTTCCGCCCGTCGACAAGCATACAAAGCACGAGGTCTGGAAAGAGGGCCAGTTTGCCTGCTCCAGGACCGAGTTCGCGCGCATCCTTGCCTCAAAAGGCTTCGCGCCTGGCGAGTACGATCTTATCGAGGGATTCTACGACCAATCGCTCAACGACGCACTTGTCGGCCGCCTGAGCAGTGCCGGTGTCAGGGCTTCGATCGTTTACGTCGATTGCGACTTGTACGAATCAACGGTTCCGGTACTGCGCTTCATCCGGCACTTTCTGCAGGATGGCACCATCATCTGCTTTGACGACTACTATAATTACCGGGGGCAACCGGGGCACGGCGAACAGAAGGCGTTGGCGGAGTTCTTGCAGAATACTCCAGACATCCGCCTGACCCCCTACATGACCTACAGCCCACTGGGGCAAAGCTTCATCTGCAGCTTGCAATCAAAGGGCTGAGCCAGCACTCCAGCGGAATCGCATCACCGACCTGCCAGCCCCCTCGGGGCCGGGCGGTGCCGGAGTACGCTGCTTATTGAAATGAGTGGATTGGCTGGGGCGCCAGGATTCGAACCTGGGAATGGCGGTACCAAAAACCGCTGCCTTACCGCTTGGCTACGCCCCAGCAGGCGGCGGGCACTATACCGTTCTCTCTCAAAGAGAAAAGAGGCAAATGCATAATGCCCGAATGTTTTCCGCTTTTTATCCGGCACTCACCGTCTGGCGGCGGTAAGCGGCTGCGATGACCGTAGCATAAACGGCAGTTGCAGCCAGGATAATCTGAAGATTGGCCTCCGGAAGGAGGTACGCTGCCACCGATGGCATACCCGCCAAAAGCCAGTAAACCAGAAGTCCATTCGGCCATCCCAGCAGATAGCCAAGGTGATGATGCAGGTGGTCCCGATCACCGCTAAAGGGCGAGCGCCCCCGCAGAGCCCGCACAGTGATGAGGCGCAAGCAGTCAAGAACCGGCAGGAGGAACCAGGCGGCAATGGGCCCGGCGGTCAACGGACTATCCGGCAGATTGTAGACGTAGATCGCCAGCGCACCAAACAGGGCAGAGAGTCCGTAACTGCCGCCATCGCCAAGGAAAAAGCGGCCGCGAAGATTGAAGTAAAGCGCCACAGCCAGTGCCGCGGCAACGACAAGCAGAAGGCCCTGCAGATAGGCCGGGGTATAAAGCGACAGCATCCCGGTCCACAGCAAGGTCAGACCGATTACGAGGCCGTTCTTGCCATCCGCCATGTTCACGGCGTTGAGGAGCCCCACCATGCACAGCAGAGTGAAGGCGCCGCTGAAATAAGACAAAGGAATGACAAATATCGGCCCGTGCGGGTTGGATGTCAGCGCAAAACGCAGCTCCTGCAGATCCAGGCTGGGAACCACAATCATGCCGAGGCTGAAGGCGACGCCGCCAACGATCAGCCGAAAGCGTGGCGTCAACTCTAGACGATCGTCCGTCACACCCAGAAGATAGAATACCGACACCAGACAGCCGATGATCGCCATGTCATTCCCATTGACTTCTGGGATACCGCCAAACCCGAGAGACATGGCGAACAGCGCTGCAATGACAGGCAACAACACCGCAGTTCCACCCAGCAAAGGAGTAATATGGCTATGGCGTTTGCGCCCGCCTGCCCTATCTGGAAAATCCAGAAGTCCAAAAAGCCGCCCAAGGTATCGGGCGTTCAGACCAACAAGCATAGCGAACAGGCCAGAACCCAACGCGGCACAGAGCATCTCGTCAGTCATCTGGATGCAACCTCAGGAGTCAAAAACAAATGGAAACGCAAACAATCCCGTGCACTGACCAGCAAACTTGCAGCAACACAGGATTGCGGCCATAGGCAGGCTCAGCTAAGACAATCGTTACCGGGGTGACCTAGCCGTTTTGACGCAACACCTCAAGCCGTTAACTCTGAAAATTGAGACGGGCTATGCCAATTCTAGTAACCGGCGCCGCTGGGTTCATCGGCCACCATGTCTCCAAGAGGCTCCTGGATCGTGGTGAACAAGTCATCGGGATCGACAATCTTAACGATTATTACAGTGTCGAATTAAAGCGGGCGCGATTGACAGAGCTTCAACGCTCCCATAACAGTTTTAGTTTCGTTCAGGTCGACTTTGCTGATACTGCAGCGCTGACTGAAGCACTGAAACCATTTGAAATCGACCGTGTGATCCACCTTGGCGCTCAGGCCGGGGTACGATATTCAATCACCAACCCGCATGCTTATGTCACGTCCAATCTGGTCGGACATCTTAACATTCTGGAGTATTGCCGCCACCGGGAGGGCATGAAGCATCTGGTTTATGCTTCGTCATCTTCGGTTTATGGCAGCAACACCAAACTGCCCTTTTCCGTCGACGATCGGGTCGATCTCCCGATCTCGCTCTACGCAGCGACGAAAAAGTCGGACGAATTAATGAGTGAGGTCTATAGCCACCTCTACCGCCTGCCACAGACCGGTCTGCGCTTCTTTACGGTTTACGGGCCCTGGGGCCGCCCGGACATGGCGCTGTGGCTGTTCACCGATGCCATCCTCAAGGGTGAACCCATCAAGGTGTTCAATCACGGCGATATGATGCGGGACTTCACGTATGTCGATGACATTGTCACCGGCGTTGTTGCCTGCCTTGACAATCCGCCGCCAGACGATGGCCAGAAGAAGGCGGGCGGCTCTGTCAATCCGCACCGGGTTTACAACATCGGCAATCATCGGTCCGAGCCATTGCTGCGCATGATCGAGGTGCTGGAACAAGCCCTGGGTAAGAAGGCCGAACGAGAACTGCTGCCGATGCAGCCGGGTGATGTGCGGGAGACTTACGCGGACATCACCGCCATCCAGAGCGATCTCGGGTTCGAGCCGACCACACCAATCGATGTCGGCATCCCCAAGTTCGTGGAGTGGTTCCGGAAATACCATCAAATTGATTAATAGGAAAAGTGCGTCTCAAGGGACGGGCGGCGCTGCCAAATGACGTGGAACTACTCTCTCTGGGCGGCGATCGGGCCGGGCAATCTCCCCTTCTGGTTATGCCTGATCGGCGCGCTTGCCCTGGCATTCCGCCGCCCTTCCGTAGGCCTGCGCTTTACAGGCGCAGGCCTACTGCTCTTCATTCTGCTGGCCATACTGCCTACCGGCTTCTGGCTCATGCGCCCCCTGGAGATGCGCTATAGCAAGCCCGATTACTCAGGCTTGGCACCTCCCGCCATTATCGTTCTGGCAGGTGGTGAAGCCCTGCCCGCCAGCGCGCTGCGAGGCGAACCGGAATTCAACAGCGCGCCGGAGCGGCTTCTGACGGGAATAGCCCTTGCCCGCCGCTTCCCGGAAGCCCAGCTCTATTTGGTTGGCGGCATTACTCTTCCTGATGGGACTCGTGATACGGATGTAATGCTGCGGACTGCGCTTGGCGTCGGCTTTGAACGTCAGCGCATTCGGATAATCAGTGATACCAGGAATACCTGTGAGAATGCCCGCGCGGCTACCGCCCAACTGGGCCGCTCCACCCTCCGCCGCTCGATACTTATCACGTCAGCCTACCATCTGCCGCGCGCCATGCTGTGCTTCGAGGCGGTGAATGCCAGTATCACGCCAGTTCCCGTGGATTACAAAACCTGGCCTTTAAGCAGTCCGATAGACAGTTTCAAACTGGCCCCCCTGGACAATCTTGAGCAGGTAGACCGCGCACTGCATGAGTGGGTTGGCCTGTTGTATTACAGGGTAACAGGCCGCACGCTTCGCGTCTGGCCCGCAAAGTAGGCGCTCAATTTTCCAAGTATAAATCGGCAAAATCCAGAGTCAAACAGGGTGCGATTTTTCAATCGCACCCTGCCAACTTGTCAATTGCGCCGACGATTAGAGCTGCCACCGGCTAACATGCTCTGGCAGTTCAGTAGCCCGCCACATCCCCTTGATGTCTGCCACGAGGCCGCCCTGTTTTATGAGCGCTGCGATCTGAGTTCCTGTCATCTCTGCATAGATCTGATGCGGCACGGCAGCGACAATTGCGTCATACGGTTCTTCTGCAGGAGTGCCGTCGAGCCCAATGTCTGCCTTGCTGCTGAGCAGGCTAACCCCATACTCCTCATGCGCTTCATCACCGTCAGCCAGTGGATCGTGGACCTTCACCGTGTGGCCATTAGCTTCAAGCCCGCGGATGACATCAACGACCTTCGAATTTCGCAGGTCAGGCACGTTTTCCTTGAAAGTCAGACCGAGCACAAGAATGCGCCCATTCGGAGCAGTGCGTTCACTGATGCAATCGGCGATATAACGCCCCATCCCGTCATTGATCTGCCGGCCAGCGAGAATGACCTTGGGGTCATGTCCAAGTTCCTGGGCGCGGAAGGACAAGTAATAGGGGTCGACGCCAATGCAGTGGCCACCCACCAGACCCGGCGAGAATTTCAGGAAGTTCCACTTGGTTCCGGCTGCTTCCAGTACGTCGTATGCCGACAGGCCAATTTTCTGGAAAATCATCGCCACTTCATTGATGAACGCGATATTGATATCGCGCTGCGCATTTTCGATGACCTTTGCCGCCTCAGCTGCCTTGATGCTCTTGGCGCGGAAAACACCACCAGTTGTGACGCGACCATAGAGTTCTGCGAGTACCTCCAATACTTCCGGGTTCTCGCCGGAAATCACCTTCGTAATCCGGTCCACCGTATGCTCACGGTCACCCGGATTAATGCGCTCCGGCGAGTAGCCAAGGAAGAAGTCGACCCCACGCTTGAGGCCGGAGACGCGCTCCAGTTCCGGGCCGCACAGATCTTCGGTCACACCGGGATAGACGGTGCTCTCGAAAACGACGATCGCTCCGGCTCCAGCCGTCAGAACGCTGCCGACGCTTCGGCAAGCCGAGATGACCGGACGGAGGTCAGGCGTATTGCTATTGTCAACCGGCGTTGGCACCGTGACGATAAAAATATCCGCGCCCCGGCACTCCTCGACATTAGTTGTCAGCTTTAACGTCGAAGCTTTCAGCGCCTCCTCGGTTACTTCATCCGTCCGATCATGGCCTTGCTTCAGTTCATCTACTCGGCTCTGGTTAATATCAAAGCCAACCGTATCAAAGTGCCGCGCAAGAACGACCGCCAATGGCAAACCCACATATCCCAAGCCGATAACGGCCACTCGAGTTTCTGGCCCAACCTGTGCGGTCATCAAAGCTTCCTTTCTGTTGTTGGCCATTCAGCCGGCATTGCGATTAAGCTGTGGACGCAAAAACTATCTTACTGGTTAGAAATCACTGCGATGGATGCGAGAGCCGTCGCAAACTGGCCAATGATCGTTGCCACATCCCTGATGATATCGAGCTTGTAGAGCGGATCGACATTCTTCGGCACGACGATCGTACTGCCCGGCGGCACAGCGGCCTGGGCTGAGCGCATCCACCCGGATGTTTTCAGCGGCTGCGCCACACCGTTTGGATAGACGATGAAAGCCCGATTATCGTCAGCGGTGCGCTGGATGCCACCGGCTTCCTGAATATAGTCGCCTGCCGTTTTGCCCCGGGAGAACTGCAAAGCCCCAGGATTCAATACATCGCCGACGGTCAGAATAAAGTTGGGCTTCTTCGGCATATAAATCGCGTCGCCCGCCTCAAGGACGGTGTCGGCTTCCGGATATACCTTGAGGACCTCCGGATCGGCTTCAACGACCATACGGCCCGGAGCATCCACCGTTGCCAGTTCACGCGTCAGGCTCATTGCTCCCGCCATCGCATCAGCACTGACACCTTTACGCGCAGAAAGCGACAGCAGTGCAGTATTCATTTCCCGGGCTGTCCGCTTGAAACCCTCCTGCTGCGCCTCCTTGACACTACGACGTGTGAAGACGGCGCCATAGGGATAGGCATAGTTGGACAAACCGCCTGCTCGTTCCATCAACTGGGACAGCGTTTCTCCCTTACGGATCGTATAAAGGCCGGGGCGCTGGAATTCCCCAGTCAAAAGTACTGCACCGGGTTCATACTTGGGCTGGATGGTATTGAAGCGGACATCGTCGCCCACCGAGACCTTGATTGCACTAAAGGTCTCCAACGTGCCTTCGAGGCTGCTCTGCACGGCGGTGCCCCGATAGGGGTCAGCCCGCGAAAGATCAATCGAGAAATTCTCGGCGCGTGACGCCAGTCCTTCTGCGACCGTGGCCATTACGGAAATCGGCAAAGAATCCCATATCGGATAAATTCCGGGACGACGCAGGTTGCCTCCGAGAACGACAACATTTTCTAACAGGAAAGGAAGTACAGCCGGATTCTCTTCGAATACGTCCGGGCAGAGAGCTTCCTCCATCTCCGGCATATCAAGGCCATTGCGTTGAGACAGGCTTTCTTGCCGTTCAGCCTGAACTGCTGCGATCGTCGAGGCACTGGTGTTTTCAGCTGCGAGCTGACCAGCATCAGACACACCGAGATTGCTCTGCACACCTCCGGTAGAGACCACGCCGAGAGTGGAGCCTTTACCGACGATATAGGAGCCTCTCGTTACTGCACTGAAACGATCAGACTGGCTGTCGCCCACGAGCACTTCGAGATATGCAAGCGATTTGCACTGCGGAAGCGAGTTCGGCTGGCCTAGCACAATACTGCGCACCGCCTGGCTTTGCAAAAAGGCAATATCCTTATTGCCCAGAATGATAAGATGGTCTTCGCTACGCAGCTCAACGTCCTGATTTTCATAAAAGACGTTGTAGAGGTTCACGCCCGAATAGGCCGTCGAACTGGAAATCGGATCGCGGCGCAGCAGCACGCCAAATGGCAGATAGCTGCCCATGCGCAGATTTTGCACCGTACCCAGCAGCGACTTTACTGTCGGGGCCGTTCCGATGGAACGCACCCCCGGGTTAGTAACAAAACCGCTCAGCGTCACCTTGCCGGACGTGGTCCGTTCTCGGCCCAGGACCTGCAAGACGTCGCCAGCCTGCAAAGGCGCGCCCTGTTCAGTCAGCGGCACAACCTCTTCCTGCCCATCCGACCGTAAGCGCAGTACCGAAAAGTCGTTACCGCTCGGGCGCACGGCGCCACCTGCCATGGCAACCGCCTGCGCCAGCGTCAGGCTTTGGCTGCCCGGAGCAAGCTCGAAAATGGCCGGGCGCACCACAGCGCCTGTCACCGCCACGGTGCGGCCAACGGTCGGCACGACGATCCGGTCACCGTCCTGCAGGCGGATGGTCGGCGGCGAACCGATGCCGAGCAGGCCATAGAGATCAACGGTAAAACTGCGCCCCGCGCGCTCCACCCGCACTTTGCGCAGTGAACCCGTGCGCTTGATGCCCCGCGCCTGTGCAAATACCTGCGTGATATCGCTCAGCGCCGTCAGTGTGTATTGCCCCGGGCGCTCAATCTCGCCACCCACCACGACGGAGATGCTGCGAACCGCACCCAGCGAGACCTGCGCTTCCGTGCCCAGCATAGTCTGCCGGGTTGCCGCCTGAATATCTTGGATTACTGCATCGAAGCGTCGTCCGGCGGCGGGAATCGGGGGGAGCTGGTCGATAATTAGTCGGCCTTCGCGGTCCACACGCGTGGTGATGTTCCGTGGCTCCGGCCCTTGCAGCATGACGACAAACTCGTCGCCAACGCCAACAACATAATTACCGCCCATCCGACCAGTGAAAGAAGTGGTCTGGCTGGCTGCCATCTCAAAAAGGTCGTAGCCGAACTGGCGGAGTTCCTTGTCGCTGGTCCGGTCACGGTACTCAGCTTCGATGACAGACGGCTGATAGTTCTTCTGAAGGAGCGCGCGGGCTTGCAGTTCACGGAGCGCTTTTTCGCTCTCCGTCATGTTAGAGAGCATGCCGCTTGAGGTTCTATCATCTGCCGGAGCATTGTCCCCGGCCTGCCGCGATGCATCAACCGGCGAGTTGCTGGTCACCCCGTTCGAGGACCGGACGCCAGACAACCCTCTCTGCAGGTTCTGCAGCATTGCTGGATCAAGCGTCTGCGCCTCTGCCGACAGGCTGAAACCGAACACAGAACCCAGCAATACAACTGCCGCGCTCATCCGCCCTGCGAACGAGCAGGAGAGTTCCGCCGTGGTCTGATTGCGCCGGAAAACGCCTGCCGCGCGACCACCGCCTACTCTCATATTCATATGACTTTCCCCCTGAACCGCCTTCGTGCCAGCGTAACGGCTGATAGAGGCGGACCCTTGGGGCGTCAAGCAAAGCTCCGACGAGTGGATAATCATTGGCCGCACTTCACGGTCGTTTCAGCCACCCACCAGTCTGGGCGGCAGCGGCGTAGCCGTTCGGCAGCCAGACTGGCCTGAGCTTGATTATCGAACACCGCAAACCACGTCGGGCCGGAGCCTGCCATGCGGACAAGCCGCACCCCTTCCTGTTCCAGAAGTGCGTCTCGCACGTCCTCAAGCAGGGGGAGGCAAAGTCTCGCCGCGGTTTCCAGATCATTGGCAAGGCCCGCAGCCCAGGCAAGCGATGGTTGCAAGGAACTGTCCTGCTCAGGAAGTTCGGCTGAGAATTCCCGTCCGAGTTCTGCATAGGTCCGGAACACGTCCGGCGTTGCCAGCGGAAGGCCGGGATTAACCAGAATCACCGGCAAAGCTTCGGTAAGCCGTGTCGGGATCAACTCCGTGCCAATGCCGTGTCCCCACATCGGCTTGCTATAGACACAAGCAGGAATATCAGCACCGAGCCCGGCGCCGATCTCTGCCAGTTGTTCAAGCGAACGGTTCAATCTCCACAGCTGGTTCAAGGCCCTCAACGTCGCCGCCGCATCGGCCGAACCGCCGCCGAGCCCCGCCGCAACCGGCAGGTTCTTCTGCAGCACAAGACGCGCACCGGCGTTTTGCAGACCTGCAGCGTCTGCCAATGCCCTAGCCGCCCGCAAAATCAGATTGTCCTGCTCACCGGCGAGCACGCCCGCGTATGGCCCTTCGATCGCCAGCGACAGGCTGTCGGCGGCCGACACCGTCAGTTCGTCGCCAGCTTCGGTGAAGACGAACAGCGTCTCGAGCAGATGGTAACCATCCTCCCGCCGCCCGATGACGTGCAGGAAGAGATTGAGCTTGGCCGGAGCTGGCTCGACGAGAATTGCAGCAGTCATGGACGTTATGTTTACTTGGCAGACTTGGCAGACTTGGCAGGCGTTGCGGCGGCACTGGCGATATCCAGGCCCACATCGAGTTTGGACATCAGTCGGCGCGACTGGCCGGCTTCCGGCTCGCTATCCATGGCAGCCTTCCAGCGAAAGCGGGCTTCGATGGTCCGGCCCACCCGCCAGTACGCATCGCCCAGATGCTCATTGATGGTTGGATCCCCCGGCTCGACGGCGACCGCCTGCTCAAGGTGCCTGACAGCTTCTTCATACTGTCCGGACATGAAATAGGCCCACCCCAGCGAATCAATGATAAAGCCGTCATCCGGTCGCAACTCCACAGCACGGCTTATTAACTGCTTAGCTTCGTTTAGGTTCCGTCGCTGGTCGAGATAAAGATAGCCCAGGTAATTGAGAACGTTGGGCTCGTCCGGATTCAAGGCCAGGGCCCGGCGCAAATCGGCCTCGGTTTCAGCCATGCGGCCAAGCTTTTCGTAGCCAACGCCACGCAGGAAATAAAGGAACCAGTCCCGCTGGCCCGGCTGCTCGATCAGCGCAATGGCGGACGAGAAGGCATCGACCGCCTCCTCGTAGCGCTCCATGCGCCGAAAAGCCTCGCCCAGCTCGATCCGAACCCGGCGGCTGTGCGGATATCGAACACTCGCGGATTCCAGAAGGCCGATCGCCTCCTCGCCGCGGCTGAGCTCCTGCAGGTTTCTCGCCTGCTCCAGCATGATATCGACGCCGAACGGCCCTTGCGGCGCCAGCCCCTCCACTGTTGCCAGTGCCCCCCGGTACTCCTTGCTGAGACGCAGCATTCGGGCAGAGAGCAGCCGCGCTTCCACCATGTCCGGGCGGGCCACCTCGGCCACGCGCGAGAAGACGAGCGCCAGCGGAATCGGCTCGCCCTGCATCAGGTCGTTTGCCGCATGAAGCATCAGCTCGGCCATGCCTTCCACCGGCGTCGAGACAAGGGGCGCAATCTTCTTGCCATTGGCCAGACGCTCGCGGGCCTCTGCGAAGAACGCTTGCCGGTCCGGGTCCGTCTCCATCGCGAGAAGCGCCGCGGCCTGCTCGGCATCGCCCATTCGCTGGGCGGCGGCAGCGGCTGCCAAACGCAGGCGCCAGCGGCTGTTCCCATCCATCTCGAGCGCCTGCCGGAAAAAGTCCAGTGCCTCGCTCGCGCGGCCCATCGCCAGTGCAATGTGTCCGGCATGTTCCAGCCGGTAAAGCTTCACCACGCCGTCGGCCCCGCTCGGCTGCACCGCATCCAGCGCTTCCTGCTTGCGGCCCTGTCCGTAGGCTGCCCATGCCCCCAGAATGGGCGAGACCACCGCTTCGATGCCGCCGACAGCAAGCGTAGAGGTCAGCTTCTGCGCCTCTGCGTAATCACGAGTGCGGAATTTATCGGCAATCAGTACCAGCGCCGCTGTCGAGTTCTGCGGATCGCTGCGCAGCACATCCTTGGCGATATCCAGCGCCAGCCGGCGATCGCCAGAGGCCAGTGCCAGCTCAAAAGTGCGCTGCCGCAGCACCGGATCGTCCTGCTGGCTTCGCAGCGCACGGGAAAAATAATGGGCGGCAGCCGCCAACTCGTCGTTGGACCAGGCATACCGCCCCATGATGTAGTCCCGATAGCCCTCCGCCTCGTCCTTGGCGGACGCGACGGAGGCATTCGGCAACAACGCGGCGTCGGCCGGCGTCGCAGGCAGGCTCCCCCACAGGAGAGAACCCCAGATCAGGGCGGCGACGGCGACAGCGTTGTTCTTGATCACGGAACCTCACATGTTGGGATAGTTGGGCCCACCGCCGCCTTCCGGCGCAACCCAGTTGATGTTCTGCGTCGGGTCCTTGATGTCACAGGTTTTGCAATGGACGCAATTCTGCGCATTGATCTGAAGCCTCGGATCTCCGACATCCTGCCCCACGATCTCGTAAACGCCAGCCGGGCAGTAGCGCTGCTCGGGTGCGTCATAGAGCGTAAGGTTCAGCTTCACCGGTACATCCTGGTCCTTTAGCGTCAGGTGAACAGGCTGGTCCTCTTCGTGATTTGTGTTCGACAGGAACACCGAGGACAGCTTGTCGAAGGTCACCTTACCATCCGGTTTCGGGTAGTCGATCGGATAGTAGTGCTCCTTGCGGCCCAGCTGGGTGTGATCCGGGTGGTTCTTCAGGGTCCACGGAATCAGCTTGCCCAGGCCCAGATCGTGCAGCCACAGGTCAAGGCCGGTGTACAAAGTGCCGAGCGTGACGCCGAACTTGGCCAGCGCCGGACGGGCGTTGCGCACCTTGTACAGGTCTTCCTTGATCCATGAGTTCTCGACGGCGGCCGGGTAGGCCAACAGCTCGTCGCCACCTTCCGTACCGGCCCTCAGGCGGTCGAACGCGGCTTCGGCGGCCAGCATGCCGGTCTTCATCGCGTTGTGGCTGCCCTTGATTCGCGGCACGTTGACGAAACCGGCCGAGCAGCCGATCAGCGCGCCGCCCGGGAAGGTCAGCTTCGGAATGGACTGCCAGCCGCCCTCGTTGATGGCGCGGGCGCCGTAAGCCACGCGGCGGCCGCCTTCCAGCAGCGGACGGATGGCCGGGTGGTTCTTGAACCGCTGCATCTCGTCGAACGGCGAGAGGTACGGGTTCTTGTAGTCCAGCGCCACGACGAAGCCGATGGCGACCTGGTTGTTTTCCTGATGATAGATGAAGCCGCCGCCGGCCACGTCATCCAGCGGCCAGCCCTGGGTGTGGATGACCGTACCCGCCTTGTGCTTGGACGGATCGATGTCCCACAGCTCCTTGATGCCGATGGCATAGGTCTGCGGCTGCACGCCTTCGCGCAGGGAGAAGCGGTCCATCAGCTGCTTGGAGAGATGCCCGCGCACGCCTTCGGCAAAGAAGGTGTACTTGGCATGCAGCTCGAGGCCCGGCTGATACATGTCCTTGTGGCTGCCGTCGCGCGCCACGCCCATGTCGCCGGTGGCAACGCCCTTCACCGAGCCGTCTTCATTGTAGAGGATCTCCGCACCGGCGAAGCCCGGGAAGATCTCCACGCCCAGTTCCTCGGCCTGCCCCGCCAGCCAGCGGCACAGGTTGCCAAGGCTCAGCGTGTAGCAGCCGTCGTTGGACATCAGCGGGGGCAGCAGGAAGTGCGGCATGTCGATCTTGCCGTTCTTCGTCAGCACCCAGTGCTTGTTGTCGGTCACCGGGGTGTTGAGCGGCGCGCCCTTTTCCTTCCAGTCAGGAATCAGCTCGTTCAGGGCGATGGGGTCCACGACTGCGCCCGAGAGAATATGAGCGCCGACCTCCGAGCCCTTCTCAAGCACGCAAACGGAAACTTCAGTTCCATTCTGCTGCGCGAGCTGCTTCAGGCGAATCGCGGCGGAAAGGCCGGCCGGGCCGCCGCCGACGATCACCACGTCATACGGCATGGCTTCGCGTTGGTCGCCGCGATGCGCCCGAAGGCGTACGGGTCGTCGACGATCGGCGTGAAGAAGTCGGCGGTCTGCACCAGCGCGAGGTCGGGGCGCAGCCGCACGACCGCGGCGTCGTCCGCGGTGTCGAAGCCGACGAGGACGTCGTCGCGCTCGGTCCGCGGCAGGCCGGCCACGATCGGGTGCAGCGCGGCCGCCGGCAGCTTGCAGCCGCAGCCGGCGCCGTGGGAGAGGCTGGTGAGCTTCACGGCCATATCATCCCGGCTTCGTGGCCGAGCGCCCTGCCTACACGGCCGAAGAGGTCGACGCCGCCGTCGCCGCGCTCGGCGACCCCGAGCGCTTCGCGCACGCGCAGGAGATCGTCACGCACGCGGCGCCGGGGCTGCAGCGGGTCCTCGGCCGCGCGCTGGAGGCCGGCGGGTGGTTCGGCGAGGCGCACGAGAACGAGGTCGCCAAGGCGGCGCTGGAGGCCGACGAGCACACGCGGCTGATGGCCGTGCGCACGCTCGTCGCCGAGGAGACCCGCCTGGCGATGCTCGTCGGCGCCGCCGTCGGGCTCGAGCTGGGCACCCAGCTGAGACGTCAACGAGAAGAGGAGAGCTGATGGAGATCC
>NZ_DATBUP010000057.1:0-16369 GCF_036515995.1 Pedomonas sp.
AGCAGTCACTGCGCCTGCATCAGGCCGCAAACAATCGCTCTACCCGCCGCACTTTTGTCCCGACGATTTTGCGCATCACTCGGGATCTGGACTTCAAGCCATGACCAGCACGAGCCCACTTGCTAACAGGGGAACCTCAACCGGCTTGCGACGTCTTCTGCTGCTGCCAGCGCAGCGTCCGGAAGGTTGACCGGATATCCTCGATCAGCAGTTGCGGCTCCTCCATTGGTGCAAAGTGGCCGCCCGAACCATGTTCTGATAAATGGTGGAGGTTGTAGATCGGCAGCATCGCCTCGCCGAACAGTCCCGCGCCATCATTGCGAAACATGGATACACCGGAGGGCGCCTCAACCATGGGCATCCGCTCATGCGATGGCTGCCAGGGCTGGCGGGCCGCTTCGGCATAGAATCGCACTGTCGTGCCGAAGCTCTCCGTTACCCAGTAAAGGGTGGCTTTGGTCAGAATGTCGTCACGCGAGAAGCGGCTCTCGACATCGCCACCACAATCGCTCCACGCCCGCAGCCGTTCCAGCAGCCAGGCAAGCAGCCCGACCGGAGAGTCATGCATCGCATAGGCCAGCGTCTGCGGATCGAGCAGATGCACGGTCACATGGCTGGCGATGCGCCGCTCCGCAGCGATCGCCTGCGCTGCGACGTCAGGCGGCAACTGGGAGACATGCGCGCCGAGCAGATCGTAGGGGCGCGCGCCGGAGAAGGCGTTCAGCGTCATTGGCGCTGAGACCTGTATGCCATAGAGGCTGTCGGCATACTTGTGGCCGAGCTGGGTGGTGATCATGGCCCCCCAGTCACCGCCCTGGGCCGCGTAACGGGAAAAGCCGAGCACATCGGTCATCAGCCGCTGCCAGAGATCCGCCGTGCTCCAGAAGTTGATGCCCGTTGTCCGCAGCGGTGTGGAAAAGCCGAAGCCCGGCAAGGAAGGCACGATCACCTCAAAGGCATCTGCCGGATCGCCGCCGAACCGTGCCGGGTCGGACAAAGGCTCGATGACGTCGCGGTAATCCCAGAAGGTCCAGGGCCAGCCGTGGGTCAGGATGATCGGAATGGGGCTCGGCCCCTTTCCCGGCTGCCGCAGGAAATGGATCGGGATGTCATCGATCGCGACGCGATAATGGTCGAAGCGATTCATTGCCTGCTGCTGCGCCTGCCAGTCGAAACCCTCGGCCCAGTAGTCAACGAGCGAGCGCAGGTAGTCGCCGTTGACGCCGTAGCGCCAGTCATCGTTCCCGAAGTCGTCCGGCCAGCGGGTCCGGCGCAACCGTTGGCGCAGATCCTCGAGCACATCCTCTGCAATGTTCACCGCGAACTTCTGCGGTTGCTGCATCTTCTCCATGGTCGCCGTCCTTTTTAGAAACTGAAGTTCAGATCAACGCCAAAGCTGCGCGGCTCGCCGTAGACGTTGCCGGCATAGCCGAGAGCACCGAAGTCGATGCCGTGGATGCGATAGGCCTTGTCCGTCAGGTTCTTCGCCCAGACCGCAATCGAGGCCCCCTCGCCGAGGAGCGACAGCTCGGACAATGTCAGCCGTGCATCGAGCAGGCCGCGCGCCTCGCCGGCGATCTCGTCGTTGAGCGGCGTGCCAACCAGGGTCGGGTGAAAATAGACCTTGCCGCGATAATTGTATTCGACCCGCGCCGACAGCTGCCCGAAATCAAAGCGCGGCAATTCGTATTGCAGGGCAGCGTTCCAGGTGAGGCTGGACGAGAGCGGGAAGCGGGCCGTATCCGCCACGTCGATGATCTGGTTGGTCGCGGGATCGAGGATGAGGAACTGCTTGTACTTCCTGTCGATGTAGCCGAGCGCGCCCGAGAGGGTGAGCCCGTCCATCAGCAGCGCCTGTCCTTCAAGTTCAATGCCCTTGTAATCGGCCTGTCCCGCGTTGACGGTGACGCTGGTCGACCCTTGCGAGCCCGCCTGGAACTGCTGGATCTGCAGGTCCTCATGCTTGGCGTAGAACAGCGCCGCGTTGAGCCGCACCCGCCGGTCGAGGAACTCGGACTTCAGCCCCAGCTCGTAGGACGTCAGATCTTCCGGGCTGTAGCCGGAGTTGGATGAGCGCGCGTTGAAGCCGCCGGCCTTGTAGCCTGTTGCAACCCTCGCATAGGCGAGCACGTCCTGGGTGAGCCTGTAATCGGCCGAGACCGTCCAGTTGAAGCGGTCGAATTTGCGGGACAAGTCCCGCGGGAACGGCGCAATCTGGTCGAGGCTCTTCTTGTCGCTGGTATAGCGAAGGCCGCCCGTCACGCTCAGCTGATCGGTCAGTTCATAGGTCAGCTGGCCAAAAGCCGCCTGAGAGCGCGAGCGATGGCGGAAGCTCAGCAGGGCCTGGGCCGTGGTCGCAAAGTCCGGCGTCAGGACAATGGTCGGGAACTGCGGATTTTCCTCCCGGCTCTTTTCCTTGAAATAAAACAGCCCGAGCACATACTCCAACCTGTCGCCCAGCGAGCCCAAGAGGTTGAACTCCTGCGACCACTGGTGCTGGCGCCGACGGTTGTCGGAATAGAACAGGCTGATCGGCTGGACGCCCGTCGGGATGAAGGGGCCGCCCGCCAGAATAATGGGGTCGACCGTCTGGCCGAGAATACCCGCCTGCCCGTCCAGGTCGTCGCCCCGGTCGACGTTGCGCCATTTGCGGTAGCCGGTCAGCGAGCGCAGGGTCGTGTTCTCGCCAAGGTCCGCCTCGAGCGTCAGGGTATGCCCCCAGACCTTGTCGGTCAGCAATCCGTCACCATCAAGCGCGATCCGCTTGAGCCGTGACCTTGAGACCACCGGGGCTGCCCCGCCCAGCGACGGCGAATTATTGAGAAAGGCCAGCACGTCGGGGCGGATCACGGTTGCCTGATAGGCCGGGGCGATGCTTTCGCGATGATTGAAGTCAAAAGCGTAGTCGGCGCGGAAGGCCCCGCCCTGGTCGAAGGCGACGGCAGCGCGCACCGCATCGATGTTGAGCGCGCCGGGGTCGCGGTTGCTCGGCGCGGTCGGATCGTTCACATACCCGTCCTGCTCGCGGTGGACGTAGGAGAATTTGGCGCGCAGGCCGGTGTCGCCCAGCAGGCCGGTATCGAGCGTCGTGCGCGACTGCCACTGGTCCCAGCTGCCGTACGTGAAGCGTTGCTTGATGCCGAACTCCTGCGCCGGCTTTGCAGTAATGAAATTGACCGCGCCTCCGATGGTGTTGCGCCCGTAGAGCGTGCCCTGCGGCCCGCGCAGCACCTCGATCCGCTCGAGATCCACCAGGTCGAAGACGGCGCCGGTCGACCGGCCGAGCACGATCCCGTCGACATAAATGCTGACCGGCGCATCGGATGTGAGCACGGGTTCCTGATCGCCGATGCCGCGAATAAAGATGGCGGTGTTCGAACTCGAAGCTGGTGCCGTGGTGACGGCAATGTTCGGCGCTACTGCCGTCAGCGTGCTGATGTCAGTAATGCCGCGCTGCTCGATCGAGGCCGCAGTGATGGCGCTGACGGCCACCGGCGTCGTCTGCAGGCTCTCGGTGCGCTTCTGCGCGGTGACGACGATTTCCTCGAGCGCACCAGCCTGCGATCGTTCTGGCTGCTGGGCAAGAGCCGGTCCGACCACGACGGCAAGAGAAGCACACGCCAATTGAAGAGAATTATTTAAACTCTTCACATTACTCTCCCCATGTTTTATTTGATTGTTCTTGAGTTTACGCTTCGGTCCAGAAGCAGAAAAAGCTTCTGTTTTTCATAGTTATTGGCGATAGGCGCGCACCACCTCGGCAATCGCCTCCCCGACGTCGCCCCGGCGATAGCCAAGGCGTGCGGCGTCCCTCGCGTCCGGCTCGAAATAGGCCTCCCCGCCCCGACCGGCATAAAGCGCCCAGTCGGGCAGCACCGGATGCTCCTCGTTGCGGATCGGCAGGTTGGCCGGAAGCCCGGCCGCGCGGCGGAACATCCCGAAATAGTCATGGAACGACAGGTTCTCGTCGCCAACCAGATAGGCCCTGCCCGCCTCCCCGTGCTCCAGCGCACCGATGATCGCATCGGTCACGGCAGCCAGCGACATATAATTCACCCCGCCGGGAATGGCGAAGATGGGCGCCGCCGGCATATCACCCAGCGCATAAGCGGCGTGGGCCAAGAGCCAGCCCGAACTGACGCCCTCCAGATGCCCGACGATGTAAGGCGGATTGACACTGCACACTGAAAAGTCGCTTGTGGCCAGCGCCCGCACGCCTTCATCGGCGGCAAGGCGCGAGCGGATGTAAGGGCTGAGCGCGATCCGGTGCGGCACCACCTGGGGATAGAAGCTGCCGACATAAACCCCGCGCCCGACGCCGGCGTCGCGTACTGCCCGGAAGAAGTCGGGTATGCCGCGCACGTTGGCCCGCGCGAGATGGGTTTCCTCATCCTCGCCCTGCGGGCGCTGGCGGATGTCGTTTCCGGCGGCGTGAACAACGGCGTCGAACCGCGCAAGCGTCCCTTGATCAAAGTCGCCTGCCACATAGTCGCCGGAGAGGAAAGGCAGGCCACTCATGGCACTGGCCGCCGCCGGCGGCCGCCGCGACGCGACCGTCACGTCATGCCCCATGGCGGCAAGCCGCAGGGCGACGCTGCCGCCGATGTAGCCCGAACCGCCGATCACCAGCACCCGCATGGCTGTCCCTCCTCTGCCACAAGTCCTTGCCTCGCCTCTCTCAGGTCTGCGATGCCGGCACCGCGACGCTAAGGCCGTCGAGCGTTGCATCCAGAATGATCTGGCAGGTCAGGCGGCTGGTTGGGCGCACATCAATGCAGCCCTCGAGCATCGCCCGCTCCTGATCCGAGGGCGGCGGCAGGCGCGAGAGCCATTCCTCTCCCACATAGCCATGGCATGTGGCGCACGCCATCCAGCCGCCGCATTCACCGATGATGCCTTTGACGTCGTTTGCAACAGCGCAGCTCATCAGCGTCTCACCCGTCTCGCCGCTGAGGATCACCGTCTCTCCGCCGGCCAGCCGGAACGTCACGTTCACCACCTCTTTCATGTCAGGAAACTCCGCTCAGGCTTTCAGATCCGCCGTAAGGCTGCACCCACAGCGCGCGCGGCCCACGCAGAATGGCGCTGATAAACTCCACCGGCTTGCCGGGCGTCAGGCGAAGGGCCGGGAAGCGCTCGAAGACGAGGCGCAGCGCCGTCTCCAGCTCGCGCCGCGCCAGGTGCATGCCCAGACAAAAGTGCACGCCCCTGCCGAACGAGAGGAGCTCGCGATTGTCCCGCGCGGGGTCGAACCGGCGCGGGTCCTTGTAGACCATGGGGTCGTGGTTCGCGGCGGTGATGCCGAACAGCATCCAGTCCCCGGCCTTGATGCGCACGCCGCCGAGCTCGGCATCGTGCGGGGCCATGCGCGGCAGCAGCGCGGTCGGCGTCTGCCAGCGCAGCCCCTCGGTCACGATCGCTGCGCGGTCGGCATCGCTGCCCTGGGCTGCCAGCGCCCGGACTGCCGGGTCCGAGAGGACGGCGGCGAACAGGCTGCCCCCGTTCTTGTAGGTCGTGTCGGAGCCTGCCGGGAACAACAGCCGAAAGAGCGAGAGAATGCGCTCGTTATCGAGCGTCCGGCCCTCGAACTCGGACTGCACGAGCATGGTGATGAAGTCATCCTGCGGCCGGTGACGCCGGTCCTCAATCAGGCCTTCCATGTAGGCATCGAACCCGGCCTTGGCCTCCATCGCGCCGTCCGGGTCCCAGGGGTGGTCGATGAGCTTGACCGCCCATTTGAGGAACAGCGCTTCATCGGCGACCGGGATCGACAGCAGGCGCGTGATCACGGTGAAGGGGAACGGCCGGGTGAACGCGGAGACGAACTCCACTTCCTCCTGCCCTTCGATCCGGTCGAGCAGCTCCTGGACGATCGGCTCGATCAGCGGTTGCACGTACTGGCGCACGCGCGCCGGCATGAAGGGGGCGGCCACCATCGCCCGGGTGATACGGTGCTCATCGCCCGTCAGGCCGAGGAGCGTTCGGCCCATCGACTCTTCCGTCCGCTCCAGATAGCCGGGCGCGGGGTCGAAGTTGACAGTGTCGGTGAACGCCTGTGCCAGCTCCGCATGGCTCAGGACGAGCCAGGCCACCTGGCCATGGAACTGGACCGGAACGACTGGCCCTGCCTGGCGCAGCGCGTCCAAGACATCGTGCAGGTCAGGCAGGTCGTCATAGGCAAAATCAATCTCCGGCATCAGGGGCGCCGCCGCGCTCATGGCGTTTTCTCCTCCAGTCCTTGCTTTTCTCGCGGCTTAGCGTGCGTCAAAACGACGGTCGCCACAGTCACCAAATGGGGACTGTTCAGACACTGCCCGTCTTGCTGTAACCGTGACCGCGTGCGATGCTGCAAAGGCTGACGACACAGCAACCCGAATGGCACAGCACCCCAGATGGCACAGTACCCAAGGCGGCTCTGTCGAGAAGGAGGGAAGGATGCGCGAGGATGTCCTGGCCGGCATCATGGAGGCCCCGATCGCGCCGCGCCCCTGGTTGCCCTTGTTCCAAGCCCTCAACACGCTGGTGGGCGATACGCGCAGCATGATCAAGTTTACCCGGGCCGACAGCCCGGCACACGCGCTCATCCGCACGTCGGCCGACGAAGATGCCGACGGCATCGCCGAACTCTACCGGCAGATCTATCAGTTCAAGGACCCCATCCGGTATGCGGGCCTGCATCAATGCCGCCTCTACAGCTATGAGGACCTGATCGAGCGGCCGGCCCTCACGTCTTCGGACTATTACCGCGAACTGTGCGAGCCGCTCGGGATGACCCATGCCTTCTTCGCTTATCTCGGGCGGTTCGATGGTGTCGACGCCTGGTTCAACGGTGCGCGCAGCCGGGCCTTCTCAAACGCCGACTGGCAGGCCATCGGTGCGGTGCTGCCCTTCATCAGCAGGGCGGCAGAATACTACTGCCGGATCGAGCGCTACCGAACCCAGTCCACCCTTTTTGCCGGCGCGCTGGGGCAAGTCGGCATCGGCGCCGTCATACTCGACAGCGAGGGGCGGATCGTCCGGATGAATCGCGAGGCGGAACGTCTCATGGCGCGGGAGGGCCTGCGCAGCCGGGCGCCGGACCGCCTCAACCTGCCGGCCCGGGCATCACATGCCCTGGCGGCCATGCTGACCGCGTTGCGCGCCGGCAAGGAGGCCGCCCCTGCCTTCCTCAGGCTGGAGCGGGCCGACGCGCAGCCGCTTTTCATGGTCCTGCGGCAGCTGCGTTCCTCGATGAGCCACAGCCATGCAGTGATGCTTTATTTGCGCGGCGCGAATTTCGGGCGCGAAGACCTGCTCGGCGCAATCATGGCCTTTCACGATCTCACCGCCTCCGAAGCCCGGCTCGCCCTGCTCCTCGCCGCCGGCCTGCCGCTCGACGATGCTGCCACGGAGATGGGCCTGACGATCTCGACGGCCCGCACCTATTGCAAGCGCATTCTCCTGAAGACAGGCACGAAGCGTCAGGCCGAACTCGTGGCTTTATTGGCGAATAGCCTGCTGCTGGCCGAACTTTCCTGAGCGCCGCCCTCCTGTCCGGCCGATGTCCAGGCGGTGCCCTCGGCACCCGGCCAGCCGGTGGTCTTTTCGCAAAGTACTCACGCTCAGGCGGATATGGCGTCGCTACACCGGACGTGGGTGGATTTACCGCCCACGCTGAGACGGAAGACTTGATGAGGCGGTCACAACTGCCCGTCGTGTATTAACTACTCACCTTGCTGCCTTGATCGCCTCTGGCGGTGCACTGCCGCGTGCTCGGTCCTTGGCAGAGTTGCGCGCCACCCCCGAGTTAGCCGAAGATTTTGCCGAGGCCGATACAACCGTCATGCTGCCTGCACTCATGCCCTTTGGTCGAACCAAGCGGGTCAACCTGAGCATCGACGAAAACACCCTCGAGTTAATCGATAAGGCCGCCAGCATTCGAGGCTTGACCCGCTCAGCCTTTGTTGCCGAGGCAGCGCGCCAGTACGCATCTTAACTCACACTGCGCGCCTGTTTGTGGAGAGGTTATCTCTTCACAAACAGACCCTGGTTTTATCACCGCCTGACGCTTCATGTGCAGAGCCTCCCTCTACACATGCTCCTCTGGCCTTGGTCAGACCCAGCCGCCGACATAGGCGGCATCACCGCTGTTGATTTCTCGCCCGCCCCACAAGTTGTGGAATTGCTCGAGCTTGAGACAACCCTTGCCGAGATTCTCGCCTCGCTGCGGCTGATCTCGCCCGACCTTCAGCTGCTCGAGAGCGAGCCGGCCGTCAGGGTTCTCAAGATCGTCGCCTGCCGCGAACTGCACATGCGCCATCCTATCAGTCAGGCCGTGTTCGCCGTCATGCCCGCCTATGCTTTGGGCAGTGATCTCGACAATCTGACGGTGCTACTGGCCTTCAGTCGCTCCAAGCTCGATCCGGACGATACGCTGCGGGCGTCCCGTCGCCCACGTCTCGACCGACGCCCTGCGCCCGCTGACCAGCCACGTCACCTGCGCAGCCGGCCAGAGCCTAGCACCCCGCTCAGCACGCCAACGCCGCCTCAGGAATTGGCAGCCGGTTTTCCAATGCGGCAGAGCGCGAGAACAGGCGATCCCGGCTGCTTTATCCTGCCTTATCCGGCCGCCTGCCGTCCTGGCGCCTGGGAGCCAAGAGCCGGCATCCCGCCCAGCACCTCCTCGGCCTTGGCCTGGTAGTTCTGGACCGAGCTCGTCCACTGGCCCCAGACCTCGGGATCGATCTTATCCCCGTTGCGGCCAAGGTTGCGGAGGCGCTGCTCGTCCTCGTCGGTGAGCACCTGCTTCGGCAAAGGGGTCAGATAGCGTACATCATCGACGTTCATGCCAAGCATTTCAGCGACGCGCGTTCCATAATCGTCATGGATCAGGAAGAAATGCCAAAGCATCCGCTCCTGCACGTCCCGCTCGCACTGGCCAAGCATGGTTCCCATGTTCTTGACCAGATCGTCGCGCTCCCAGTCCATCATCGTATTATAGCGGCCACGCGCCTGGACGTAGTCGTTGCGACGCTCAAGCACGCTGCGCGTCAGCCGGCCATGGATCTCGGGGTGGTTGATCGGTTCATCGCGCCCGCTCTCCTGAAGCCCGTAATGAACGGATGGCTCGAAGTTGATATGGGGGTTCTGCCCCTCGGCGGTCTCGCGCCGGAACGACATCTGGCCGCCGGTCAGATTGGTTGTGACCTTTGCGTTCTTGGCTTGGTTGACCGGCAACTGGAGATAGTTGGTGCCGACGCGATAGCGCTGCGTATCTGAATAGGAGAAGGTTCGCCCGACCAGCATCTTGTCATCCGAGAAATCGAGCCCGTCGACGAG
Source organism: Pedomonas sp. (assembly GCF_036515995.1). Lineage (NCBI taxonomy): Bacteria > Pseudomonadati > Pseudomonadota > Alphaproteobacteria > Sphingomonadales > Pedomonadaceae > Pedomonas > Pedomonas sp. The sequence continues at coordinate 9,319 of NZ_DATBUP010000057.1, forward strand.
CACGCCGGTGCCCATCGCTATCTGCTCATTCTCGTTGTGGTGATCCTCGACGTTACGGTTCAGAGTCATGACGCCGATATGACGGAGGGGGAAGTCCTTCTCGGGCCAGATTTTGGTATCATCGAGCGGATCCCAGTCAAGTTCGGGATGCTCGTGGTCTTCCATGATCTGGACGTACATATCCCACTGCGGATAGTCGCCGCGTTCGATCGCTTCGTACAGGTCCTTCGAAGCAGAGCCGAGATCCTGTCCCTGCACCTTTGCGGCTTCCTCGGCCGTCAGACTGGCCACGCCGCAGCGCGGGTGGAAGTGATACTTGACCAGCACCGTACCCCCGGCAGCGTTGACCATCTTGTAGGTATTCACCCCGAAGCCTTCCATATGCCGGTAGGTCGCCGGTATCCCCCGGGGACTGAACAGATGCGTCAGCATATGCATCGATTCCGGCGTCTGGCACATGAAATCGAATATGCGGTTCGGCTCCTGCCGGAATGTCACCGGATCGGGTTTCAGCGAGTGAATGACGTCCGGGAACTTGATCGCGTCGCGAATGAAGAAGATAGCAAGGTTGTTGCCGACCAGGTCCCAGTTGCCGTCTTCGGTATAGAATTTAACGGCGAAGCCGCGCGGGTCGCGAGCGACTTCAGACGAATCTCGGCCGCCGATCACCGTAGAGAACCGGATCGCGAGCGGCGTCTTCTTGCCCGCCTCCTGAAACAGCTTGGCGCGGGTGTATTTCGACGCGGGTTCATCGCCGATCTTTCCTGTGGCCTCGAACTCGCCGTAGCAGACAAAGCCGCGTGCGTGGACAACGCGTTCAGGAATGCGCTCCCGATCGAAATGTGTGATCTTCTCAAGAAACTGATAGTTCTCGAGCGTCGCGGGTCCACGGGACCCCACTGTGCGCTGGGACTGGTTGTTGGTGATCGGGTGCCCTTGCCGATTTGTCAGGACACGTGCCGGCTTGTCGTTGTCACGGTTATTGCTCATGGGGACGGCTCCACCTGCGAAATCGCTCGGAGCGGGCGCCCCTTCGAACATGACAGGGCGCCCGCTCCGAGCGGAGCGACTGAATACACTGCAACGCCTTGCAAACAATCGTGTTCCGAAACTGGCAGAGCCACTGCTTCTGCCCAATTGGTCCGATTGCGTTTTCAAGGCAGCAGGCTTGCCGGCTTTAATGTTGACCTGCTTTGCTTCCCGTCCAGGGCGCCCAAACACACAGGTCACCCGCATGAGAAAAGCCGATTTTTCGAGAGCTGTCTTCAATTCCGAACCAGAGACTGAGGATTCCAGTGCTTTAATCCCCTGCCAGCCTTGACCGCCGTAAAAGAAGCCAAGGATGATCATTCGGTCGTCGGCAACTGCAAATGCAGTTGCCACACGAGGCTTTAAACCAACAGTTCGTAGCCCTGGCCGTATATCGTCGCGGCGCTGGTCACGGTGGGAAGCCAAATCAAAGCCTCGCACGTAAGGCTAGAGGCGCTCGATTTGACTCAGCGCAGCTGCCGATGGGGCTATGCTTGCGATCTAATTCTATAATGAGATGAGATTAGCTTTGGCTTCAGGCGAAAGAATGAATGCCCGCCAAATCATTTCTGGCCCTTCAGATGCCCAGCATGCCGAGCCCGCACACGGGAAAAAGCATCGTCGACCGGGACAGCCCGGGCTGGATCCAAAAGCATCGCATCAAAACTGGACGCCACCTGCATCTGCAACCAGCGTTCAACTGTCTCGTCGCGCTCTTTCAGGGCCATCGAGCCTGCACGGATCACTTCGCTTGCCAATGCATAATCGCCAGCTTTTACTCTGGGATCGATGTAAGATGTCAGGTCGGACGGCAAACTAATAGTTTTTTTCTCGGCTGCGGCCACAGAGCATCTCCCATGTAGGCTACTCCGCACGGTATGAATAATTCGGATCCTAAGTAATGGTCGACCTCAAGGTTGGCCACAAATCAGATGCAACTGTGCTGTAAGACCTTTCTGCGGCAAAAGCCGGCTTAGAAAATAGTCGAGACCAGCCGGTAGGGCCTGGGCTCCTGCCCCTCCAGCTTGAGGCAAAACACATCCTCGCCCCAGAGGACGCAGTGCGCCTGGATCGGGCAGTCCTGGGCGATGATGGCGACAGGCCGGCCATGGCGCTCGAACAGGCGCTGCGCCAGCCGGTAGGCGCGGGTGTAGTCGCTCAAGCGCCGGCGCAGGGGCGACGGGTGTTCGGGCCAGGGTGCACCGGCACAGGGCTTTTGGGTGCGCATCACTTCCTCCTCAAAGGCTGGGGACCTTTGCTGCATGGACACCTTGGCCTCTCTCATGGCCGGGGCGCCTTCGGATCCGCAGCCGGCGGAAGGTCGGGCTTCAGGAGATCAGCGACGGAGCGAATGCCGAACAGCGCCAGATGGCGGCAGGGCACATGCTTGCCCGCCACATGGGTTGCCAGGATTTCAAAGGTTGCCCGCGTCTTGAGGTGGGCAAGGCGCTGGGCATCGCCAGATCCATAAACGTGGGGCGCGGTGCTGACCGCCTGCCGGAGGACATCGTGGTAGTCCGAGTAGTAGGTAAGCGCGATCCGGTGGATCTCTCGCCAGTGCTGACGCAGGTGCTCGCGCTGGAGGCTGGCGGCAGCGGCAATGTCAGCCCACTCGGCCTCGGACACCGTATCGAGCCGGCTCCAGAAGGCATGGGTCTCCGGGGTGGCCCAGGGGTAGCGGCCGTCGCGCTCGATGAGCGTGTCGGGCCAGATCGGGCGGGGGTTTTCGGGCCCTAAGCGCATGAGGACTGCATGGGTCAGGCTGATGCCGAGGATCTCGGCAACCGCCCGGTCGATGGCGCCCTGAGGCGCCGCCTCATACTGCGCGCGGGACCAGCGGGCCAGGTGCTTGAGCACATACCAGTGCGGCTCGACCTTGAGGGGCGTCACCGACAGCGGCCCACCCGGACTCTTCGTGTCGTGGATCAGCGTGTGCTTGACGCCCCAGAAGTCGCGCATCCATTCGGCATTGCGCTCGATCTGCCGGGCCCGCCAGCGGGCGGAATGATCCGTGCCGGGACCCTCGGCGGGCGCGCCGATGCGCCGCGTCAGGAGAAGAACGGGGCGCGGGCGTTGGCGTAGGCGCAAGCGCAGGCGGAGGGTGTTCTGGAACAGCTTAAGCAGGTCTTTGAACATGAGAGAAGTTCCTTTCAAGCGAAGGCCCTGACGGCACCCGCACAGCACGACGGCGCCCCGCGCGGACAGGCGCGAAGAAAGGCCAGAGCGGCAGGGATCAGGGCAGATGGGGGAAAAACGTTGAGCTGCCTGGCGGGGGCAGTGCCCTTGAGGCCACCGAAACTCTTCAGTAATCCTCGGGAAAGCCGATGGTCAGCACCCGGCGGGTGACGGCCGGGTTGGCGGGGTCGGGGCTCCCCTTGCGGCCGGCCGTGTCGTAGTAATCGATCTTGAAGAAGAAGGTGCGGTCCCAGACCTCGAAAAGCCCGAAGTGATGTTCTTCTGTAGGATCGTTGGTCTCGTCGAACGCATCGAACGCGGCCAAAGCGCGCAGCAGAAACAGTCGGCGTGCCAGCCATTCCTTGGGCAGCAGCTCCGGCGCGGATCGAAGGAAGTCGGCGACGGCCGTGGTCAGCACCACTTGGCCGAGGCTCGTGTCAAACGGGGCCTGGCGCAACTGGTCATTGAGTTCGCGAATGCGGGCCTTGTGCGCCGGATCATCGGAACTTTGGGTCATGGCGGAAGCCTTTCAGCAAGCCCGCGCGCCCGGCCTGCTCGAGAAAGAGCATCCGGTTGCAGCGGCACAGGTGAGGAAGAAGGGTTTCTTCAGGCCGGTCTGACGACGTCGGCCCAGTCGTTGCAGGGCGGGTCGGGGAACCGGGCCAGTATCTCGAGGTTGGCACTGGCATAGGTGGCCTGCGCGCGGGCAACGCCGTGGCGTCCGGCCTCGTCATTGTCGCCAAACAGCACCAAAGTCTTGACGCCCTCGGGCAGCCTGAGTTGATAGAGCCGCGTGCTCGACAGCGCCGCCCAGACCGGAATGTTGTGAAGCTGCATCGCGGCCAGGGCCGTCTCGACGCCCTCGGCAATTCCTAAGATGCGGCTGGCCGGGGCCAACTGCACTGCACTGTTGCCGGGCGCATTGGTCAGCATGCGCCGGGGCTCGCAAGAGCTGAGGCGCGGTTCGCTCGGGTCGAGGTAAATGCGGTGCAACGCCACAAGCCGACCGTCCAGGTCCTGGCAGGCTGCCAGCAAGACCGGGGGCCGACGCCCGCTTGGCCGGTGGCGGCAGCGGGGCAGGAAACGCAAGGGCGCGCTCTTAGGGACGACCAGGCCACGCGCCTCCAGATACCGGGCGGCGAGCGTGTCCTGGACCGGCACGGCCTCGCCCCAGAGCCTCTCCACCCAGGCCTGGATTTCCTGGAGACTGCGCTCAGGCGGCAAGGCCTTCAGGCGACACCCGCCCAGGTGCGGCTCGTACCGGCGGATGGCCGCCAACACAGACGATTGAGAACAGCCTGCATGGCATTTGAAAAGAAGCGTCTGCTCGCCAGTACGGATACTGAGCGAGGGCGTGCGATCCTTGTGGGCCGGACAGCGGCACATGCCGTGCTGTCCAAGCCAGGCGCCGCCGAGCATCCCGCACAGGCGGGCGCCGGCCGCGGCTAGGTCTGAGGTCATGGCAGATCTCCCAGAAAGGAATGAAGGGCGAGAAGAGGCAAGGAGGTGATGCTTCTCACCCCTCGCCTCTTCCCCCTTTCCTTCCCTCCTTCCCCTTCGGTCTCGACCCGAGGTGCAGACCGAAAGGCGCAGCCTCGTGCTGCAGACGAGCGCCGGTCCGCCAGAGGAGGCTGTCTGGCGCTGCAACTTGCATGTTTTAAGAGGATGTGGAGAAGCGAGGCGCGGCGCACGCTCGCGTTCAGCAGCGGGTCTTTTCCGCTGCATCGAGTACTCCGGCGCTTGGCGGCCGCCGCCCGATCCAGATCAGACGGGAATCGGACGTCTTGCGAACGCTGCTCTGCGTCGGCGCATCAAAGACTTAATTGAAGATCTTCGTGAAGTTGGCAAGGGCGACGAGGGCCATCAGCAGCACTGCCTGGCTGCCGATCAGCCAGCGCACCAGATCTGCTTTGACGTCGGCGATGCTGGCCTTCATCTCCAGGCGCACCTGGCCGAAGCCGGCATCCATTTTCGCCTCGAGTTGCCGAAGATCGGATTTGGTGGCCAAGTCCTCACGCCCCTGTGTGGTCGCCTCGGCCAATGCCACGGCAAGGGCCTCGGCCTGCCGGGCCTCGAACCCTGCTTCCTGGAACGATCGGGCAAACTTGAGCGTGTCGATCATCGCATTCATCCCTGGGGGCCTTTCTGTAAATAGCATGATCGGGGGAAAAAGGTAAGAGCAAGGCCATGCCGGGCTTCCTGCCCAGCGTACCCGGGTCACGGCATCTGAATTGAACACCAGATACGGGCACGCCCGGGCGGAGCCAGAAAGCTGTCAGAGCCTACACTCTGCAACGGGTCCGAAAGTAACAAGGGGAAAGGACGTGACGCTTCCTCTCCCTTGTGTTTCTGCCTTCTTCTTTCCCCTTCCTCTTCGACTTGGTCTGGACTGAGGATCGAGGGATCCTCTGCGATCCGAGCCGTCGCGCGGCGGCGGAGGTCATTCTGAGAAGTGCCTTGTCCTGCCTTGCCTGCCACGCAGCCATTTCCCGACGCTGATGAGCGGATCGGCCAGCGGCAATCGGTCATAATTAATGCTGAAACAGGGAAGAGATCTGGCGGCACTGCCCTATACCGACAGCGACAGTCTTTTACGGATCGCCGGATGCGGCGCTGGCCGGCAGGTAGCACTGGCCCAGTGTTTCAGGCGAACACCGGCCCGCCTGAGAAAAGCTTTGGCGCTCGCGTCTTGGTTATTTTGGCAAATGGAAAGTGGCGGAGTTTCGCGATCAACAGCGCATCTCTTTGCTGTGTCGGCCGCCTCTGATGCTCGGCAGCTGCCGCCCGCTTCTAATCAATAAATCATTGAACAGGCAGAAAACACTGAACTGTGTCGCGATACATAGAGTTTAATTGAATGCCTTCGTGAAGTTGGAGAGAGCAACGAGGGCCATCAGCAGCACAGCCTGGCTGCCGATCAGCCAACGCACCATATCTGCTTTAACGTCGGCGATGCTGGCCTTCATCTCCAGACGCAGCTGGCTGAAACCAGCACCCATCCTTGCCTCTACGGCATCGATTTTAGTCTCAAGTTTGTTTTCAAGCTGCCGAAGATCGGCCTTGGTGGCCAGGTCCTCACGTCCCTGCGAACTCGCCTCAGCCAGCGCGACGGCAAGGGCTTCGGCCTGTCGGGCTTCGAACCCTGCTTCCTGAAACGATCGGGCAAACTTCAGTGTGTCGATCATCGCATTCATCCCTAGGGGCCTTTCTTTCACTAGCATGATCGGGGGAAAAAGGTAAGGGCAAGGCCGCGGGTCTGGAATGCCGCCGACCTGCCCTACCCGTCCGGAGCCGTCAGTGCGCAGCCTGCTTCATCAGCACCTGCGCCCTGGCCTCAAGGGCGATCCGGCTGTCCTGGTGCGCCTCGCTCCTCGCCCGGGCCGTGATCCCGCTGATGAAGTCAAAGATCGTCTCGGGCGGATGGCCCTCCTCGGCCAGGACCGTCTGGATGACCCGCTGGGCCTCGGCCTTGCTGAAGCCGCGCTTGCGCAGGAACGTCTCGCGCGCCTCGTCATCCGTCGCCACGATCTGGCGCTGGGCGGCCTTGATCCCGGCGATGAAGCCCGACGGGCTGGCAGTGGCAAACCGGGCGAGCGCTGGTGCCGCTTCCTGGGCGAAGCGATGGGCCGCAAACTTGCTGTGGCGGATCTTGATTTCCTGGAAATTTTCAACGCCATGCAGGTGGCGGTTCATGCAGACGGCGCGAAGCTATGTCCGGTGCCGGACTATGTCCCGTAACTGTACGGATTTCGGCTATTCCAAGCAGTTAACAAGTCGCCACAGTCCATAGCAGACTCCTGTTCGGGCAGTCCCGCCCGAGGAGAAGTTCCGCATGAACAACCAGTTA